>JAPONS010000045.1 GCA_026713825.1 Chloroflexota bacterium
GAGGGCGGCCCGCCCGGTGGTGCAGGGGGGGGGGGGAGTGGAGAGGGGGGGGGGGCTTGAAAGGGCCGCCCCCCCGCCAGTCTGAAGAGGAAGAGACAAGGAGGACTGACCGATGACTGACCGATTCGACCTGACGCCCGCGGCCCTCTATGCCAGGGTCTCCAGCGACCGCCAGGACGTGGACCTCTCCGTCGCCGCACAGCTCAGGGCGCTCAGGGACTACGCCGAGCACAACGGCTACCTCGTCGCCCGCGAATACGTGGACGAGGCCGAGAGCGGACGCGTCGCCGACCGGCCACAGTTCCAACGGATGCTTGACGAGGCCGCCAGGCCCGAGGCCCCCTTCAAGGAGATCCTCGTCTGGAAATTCTCGCGATTCACCCGCAAACGGGAACACGCCGTCGCCTTCAAGTCCATGCTGAGGCGCAGGGGCGTCCGCGTCGTCTCCATCACCGAACAGGCCGAGGACAACGCCACCGGCAGACTCCTTGAGGCCATCATCGAGTCGGTGGACGAATTCTACTCGGAAAATCTGGCCCAAGAAGTCGTCCGGGGCATGCGCGAGGCCGCATCGCGCGGCTTCTGGATGCCAGCCTATGCCCCCTACGGCTACAGGAGGGTCCACGTCCAGGACGGGCCGACGAAGCGCCCCAGGCTCGAGCTCGACCCGCCCGCCGACGCAATGGTCCGCCGCATCTTCGACATGGTCATCCAGGGCAAGAGCATCCTCGACATCACCAAAACCCTCAACGCCGAGGGCATCCCCACGGTCAACGGCAAGAGGTGGCTCAAGACCACCATCCACGCCATGCTCGCCAACGAGGCATACACGGGAGCCGTGGTCTGGGGAACAACCGCCAAGGATGGCGCTCCGCCCGTCCGAGTGGAGGACGCGCACCCCGCCATCATATCCAAACAGGAGTTCCAGAGGGTCAAGAGGCTGCTCGGCTCACGCGCCCCGAAGCAGACGAACCCCAGGCGGGCGTCCAGCCCCTACCTGCTCAGCGGGCTGCTCAAGTGCGCGACCTGCGGCAGGGCAATGTCCGCCTCCGAGGCCAAGAGCGGCAAGTACACCTACTACGTCTGCCAGTCCCTGATGAAGACGGGCAGCGGCACCTGCAATACCCCCAGGCTCAACGCCAAGAAGTTCGAGAACACCATCGTCGATGAGCTGCGCGCCAACGTCCTCACCGAGTCCAACATCCGCGACCTCGTGAAGCTCTTGGACGAGGAGATGGACGGAGCGGCTCGGGAGCATCGCCAGAAACTGGAGACCATCGACGAGGAGCTTGACGACGTGAAGAAGCAACTGGGCCGCGTCTGGCACTTCATAGCGAAGAGCGACAGCATCGACGTGGCCGCGGCCTCCGATCACATCGTGGAACTCCGGGAGCGCAAGGAGAATCTGGAGAGTGCCGCCGACGAGGCAAGGGCTGCGCTTGCAGTGCGGCGGCAGTACTTGGACAGCGCCGACACCATCGCCACCTTCGCGGAGGAGATGAGCGACTTCCTCACAACCAGCGAACTCACCGAGACCAAAGCCTTCGTCCACTCCTTCGTCAAGGAGATTCTGGTCAAGCCCGGCAAGGCCGCCATCGTCTACTCAATACCCACCCCGCAGGACTCTCCCATAGGAGGTGCCGACGCCGCTGAGATCGCCCTCAATGGCGGAGTTCGCAAATCGGTACGTCATGGTGGGGAAGGGGAGACTCGAACTCCCACGCCGCGAGGGCACATGATCCTAAATCATGCGCGTCTGCCGTTCCGCCACTTCCCCACGGAGCCTATCGTAACGCACCAGCCTAGAAGCGGGGACGCCTGCGACGACGCGGCACCCGACGCCTTGGAGAAGAAGCAGACCGGGGTTCGGGCTGCGCTTCCACGGCTCCAGTGGACAGGGAGCCGACCGAGCGAACGTCCGGCGACGCCGCCAGTTCCACGGGCGGCGAGGAGCGCATGTAGACCAGGGCAAGCAGCAACATGAGTGGGTGAACCAAGGGCAACCCGCCCAGGAGAAGGTGCATGAAGCCCGTTCCCACTCCTCCCACAGACCACCACAGTACCTTCATCCGCTTGCGGCGCGCCATCATGGGGATGAGCCCAACGGAGAGGATGAGCACGCCGATGAGCAGGGTCACTCCTGTGGTACTGAGCATCTGTCCTGCCACTGGCGCCTCGTCCGCCCCTTCTACTGCCGTGGCCTCCGCTGCCACCTCGGCATCCCCCTCTGTCGCCATCGAAGGCTCAGAAAACACGAGGTGCACGGCGATGATCAGGGCGACGCTGGTCGTGATGGCGAGCGGCCAGGCGAAGAGAGGAGGCATGGCAAAGAGGAACGGTGTCTTAGTCTGCATGCCGAAAGCGTACACGACCGCGCCCACACTTGACACCACAGCCGGTACGCTCGCACGATTACACCCGCGCCCGGCAGGGGCGCATTTTCATGACGGAGGAAGAGATGAGCGTAGACCTGGGTGGCCTCACGATAGAGAACGCTGAGGAGAAGTTCGTGGAGATGAGCCATGGCACAACCCGTTACATCGAGGCGGGCGACGGCTATCCCACCATACTCGTGCACGGAGTCGGCTACACGAGCGGCGCACACGACTGGGCGCTGAACATCGGCCCGCTCTCCACCAAGCTGCGCGTCATCGCGGTGGACGCGCTTGCGTGGGGCAAGGGCGAGGGCTGGCTGGAGCAAGAGTATTCGTTCGCTTACCTCGTGGACTTCCTGCGCGAGTTCCAGGACGTGCTCGGTCTGGAGAAGACCAACCTGGTAGGTCACTCAATGGGAGGGTGGCTCGCATCGCTCTTCGGTTACGAAAGTCCCCACCGGCTCAACAAGCTCGTTCTCGTGGCCAGCGGCGGGGCTATGCCGCGCCAGTTGCCCAGTATGGTGCAATTCCAGCCACCCTCCCGCGACCAGATCCTCTCCAGCCTGCAGACCAGGGTGAACGCCGACGTGGACCTGGAGGCGATGGCCGACTACCACCATGGCCTCGCCCAGAATCCGGAACGGCTTGCGGCCTACCAGCGGGGGCTGAATCACATGAACAACATGGAGACGCGCCGCCGCTATAACACCGTGCGCCGGTTCCCGCACATCCCCGTCCCGACGCTCGTGGTCTGGGGCAGGAATGACTCGACGAACGCGCTCGAGATGGGAGAGATGACCCACGAGGGCATCCCCGGCTCCAAGATGGTGGTTCTCGACTGCGACCACTGGGTGCCGACCGGAGCCTCGGAAGAACTGAACTCTGCCTTGCTGGACTTCCTGCCGGACTAGGGGCATCGAGCGCCGAGCACACCCCTGACGCAGGGTTCTCTGCCCGCTAGTCCAGTACCTCGACGCGGAAGAGGTGGCTCCCCGCCATTCGGGCTTCCAATGTGTCCAGCGCCTCCTCTTTCTCGAGGATGCGAGTGAGGAGCGCGCGCTTCTCTTCGACGTCGCGCACCGGCGTCGCGCGGGCCCGCAGATCCTGCTGCACACTCTGCTTCAGGTGATAAGTGAACTCAGGGTTTGCAAACAGGTTGGCCGCCCAGTCCCGGGTGCCGGGGTTGTTCGAGAGATAGGGCTGGCCGTCCAACTGGCGAAGCCGCACCTCCTTGCGGTGCGGCTTCCCGCTCTTGCGTCCGGTGGTCGTGATGTCAACCAATCTGTCGGCTTCCAGTGCCTTGCGTGCTGCGTCGTCCAAGGTGCAGTTCCTTCGCGGTGAGATATGCGGTCAGCCGGCCAAAGAGCTGGTGATGTAGGTGTGGGTGATGACTTCCCAGACGTGGCCGTTCTCGCACTCGAAGTAAAAGCCGCGGCCCTGGTGCTTGTAGTTGATCTCGCCATCCGTGCGCGAGCCGGGGCCGCTGCCGTACACGACGCCCTCTTCCCTGATGCGCCCCAGGATGGCGTCAAACGCCGTGTCGGAAGCGAGGAAGGCGTAGTGGTTCGAGCGCGGCTTCTGCTCGCCCTCTCGCAGGTCGTCGAAGTCGAGCGTCAGCTTGTCGTTGATTTTCACCGGCGCGAAGTGGCCGTA
>JAPONS010000046.1 GCA_026713825.1 Chloroflexota bacterium
CACGATATTTTGCTGCGAGGTCGCGCTCCTGTTGACCCCCTTCGTCCAATGCCAGGGGCAGCACTCCCCGCGCTGTTCGGACCAGTGATGTACACGGACAGAGGACAGACCAAAAGGGGACATTTTAACTTTGGTTTGACAGATATATACATTAACAAGACGATACAGGCAGTATGTGACACGACAAGTTAACGTAAACAGGTGACATGTAAAGTCTGAGATGGTATCCTTTGCGTCGTACCAATAGAGCGTCCCATGCAGCTGACTTCACTATACTCCGACGAAACGCTGGCCCACAGTGCGAAACCGGATCCGCTTGACGACCTGGTTCGCGCAAGCCCGCCCCGTGAGCGGCTGGCAGGCCGGGCCACCGCTTGGGCCATCGTAGCTTTCCTCGTTGCGGCACTCTGCGCGCCGCTTGAATACTCGACGGCCATACCCGTCGTGGTCGAGGAGCAAGGGCAAGCGCCCGCTGGCGCCGGCCAAGTGCTGTTGCGAGTGGACGCGGCGGTTCTCGATGACGCCTCGCGCAACGCGCTTGCGGTCCTAGCGCCGGGAACTGCAGTGACGTTGGTTGGCGACGCCGGGGCGGCCTATGGCCGCCTGCTGAGTGTTCCCGGAGTCTCCGCCAACGGCGTCGCGGTCGCTGTCCGTCTCTCGCACGCGGCCGGGTCGGGGGTTGCCCCGACCGGCCGCGCGGCGCTGCGTATCCCCACCGGCAGCCGCAACGTCGCTGCCGCATTGGCGGAACTCGCGTTGCCGAAGGCGTTCGAGTAGGCCTGGGCGCAAAAATGGCAGAAATCCGGATGCCGTTTCCAGCCGCAGAATCCGTCGGAAAATGGCTGCGCCGTTGCCGGGACCTCGTCGTTTACCGCCGCAAAACGCCGTCCATCCAACAGATCGAAGTCAGGGAGTGCGGGGCGGCGGCGCTCGGGATCGTGTTGGCGCATTACGGCAGGTGGGTGCCCATCAACGAACTGCGCGTTGCCTGTGGCGTCAGTCGTGACGGTTGCACCGCAGGGGACCTGCAGCGGGCAGCCGACCGTTTCGGCGTCGATCTCAAGGGCAGGAGGTTTCCGTACCGCCACCTGCGCAGCATCCGTCTTCCGGCAATCCTGTTCTGGGAGTTCCAGCACTTTTGCGTCCTTGAGGGATTCCGCGGCAGCGATTTCCTGATTAACGATCCGGCGCAGGGCCATCGCGTGGTGCGCGAGGACGAGTTTGCCAGGTTGTACACCGGGGTCGCGTTCACCCTCGAGCCGCGCCCGGACTTCGTCAGGGGAGGGCGGCCGCCCCGCATTCGCGACAAACTCTGGCCCTGGTTCCGTCCTCACCGGGGGCTGCTCCTCGTCGCCCTTCTCTGCGGCCTGCTCAGTGCGGTTCCAACCCTGGCCGTCCCGCTCCTGCTCGGCGTATTCGTCGACCACGCCTATGCCGGCGCGCTCGGGGACGCGCGCTACATCGTTGGCGCGGTGGCCCTTGCGGCTGTTGCCCTGTTTGCTTTCACCTGGTTGCAGCAACACGCCCTGAACCGGTTGAGCCTGCGCGTGTCGGTCGAGCAGTCGGCGGGTCTCGTCTCGACCCTGCTGCGCCTGCCAAGGGAATACTTCGCGCAACGCCTCGCCGGCGACGTCGCCTCGCGAGTCCACCTCGTCGACAACGTGACCAACGAGGGTTCGACGCAGTTGACCGGCTTGTTCATCGAACTGGTGATCAGCGCCGCCCTGCTGGCGTGGATGGTGTACGCAGACGCGTGGCTGGCAACCGCTGTGCTTGCGGTGGCGGCCGCCAGCGCCGGGGCGCTGCATGTCCTGGTCGGGCTGCGCCTGCACGAGAACCACCGTCTGCGGCAGGAACAAGGCCGATTGGTGGGCGTCGGCGCCATGGGGTTGCGAAGGCTCGAATCGATTCGGGCCTCCGGCACGGAGGCGGCGCTGTTTGCGCGCTGGACCGGCTACCTGGCCCGCGAACTCGGCATCCGGCAACGGTTCGCCGAGTTCGGCGCGGCGATCAGCATGTTTCCGGCGTTGGCGCAGGCGCTGGGCGCCGCCGTCATTCTCTATTTCGGGACGCTTCAGATACTCGGCGGCGAGATGTCCCTCGGAGACCTGGTGGCGTACTTCCTTGTGAGCGCCCGATTTCTCGTTCCGATCGGCCGCTTTGTCGACGCCGCCGACCGGCTCAATGTGCTGGCGGCCGACCTGCAACGGATCGACGATGTGGTGGCGGGACACGAGCCGGCGCCCGCCCTGCGTCAGGAGGAGCAGCCAGGGCAGCGGCTTGCCTACTTCCAAGGCAGGTTGCGCTTGGCCGGCCACCTTGAGATCAAGGGATTGACCTTCGGCTACCGGCGCTCCGCGGCCCCGCTGCTCTCGGACTTCAACCTCGTTATCGAGCCGGGGCAGCGCGTTGCCGTGATCGGGCCGAGCGGTTCCGGCAAGTCAACGCTGGCCATGCTCGTGGGAGGCCTGTGGGAACC
>JAPONS010000047.1 GCA_026713825.1 Chloroflexota bacterium
CCGGCTGTGGGCTCCACAAAGCTGAGGAGGAGTTTTTCGCAATGGCCAAGCAGAAGTTCGTCCGGGACAAGCCGCACCTTAACGTCGGCACTATCGGTCACGTCGACCACGGCAAGACCACGCTTACCGCGGCGATCAGCTACGTCCTGGGCAAGCAGGATGACAACAAGACGCAGTTCGTGGCCTTCGACCAGATCGCCAAGGCGCCTGAAGAGAAGGCCCGCGGCGTGACCATCAACATCACCCATGTGGAGAATGAGACGGGCACCCGGCATTACGCCCACGTGGACTGCCCCGGCCACGCTGACTACATCAAGAACATGATCACCGGCGCGGCCCAGATGGACGGCGCCATCCTCGTCGTCAGCGCGCCCGACGGCCCCATGCCGCAGACGCGCGAGCACATCCTCCTGGCCCGCCAGGTGAACGTGCCCTCCATCGTCGTCGCGCTCAACAAGTGCGACGCCATGGACGACCCCGAGCTGCTGGAGCTGGTGGAGCTCGAGGTCCGCGAGCTGCTCACCCGCTATGGCTTCGACGGCGACGACATTCCGATTGTCCGCGTCTCCGCACTCAAGGCGCTGGACGACGACGCCGAGTCCATGCAGGGCATCCTTGACTTGATGCAGGCCGTGGACGACTACATCCCCGAGCCCGACCGCCCGCGCGACCTGCCCTTCCTCATGCCCATTGAGGACGTCTTCGCCATCAAGGGCCGCGGCACTGTGGTCACCGGCCGTGTCGAGCGCGGCATCATCAAGGTCCAGGACGAGGTCGAGATGGTCGGCTTCACGGACACCCGCAAGACCGTCGTCACCGGCGTCGAGATGTTCCACAAGCTACTGGACGAGGCCGAGCCCGGCGACGCTGTCGGCTGCCTGCTCCGCGGCGTGGACCGCGACCAGATCGAGCGCGGCCAGGTGCTGGCCAAGCCGGGCTCCGTGAAGCCGCACACCGAGGCTGACGCCGAGGTCTACGTGCTCACCAAGGACGAGGGCGGTCGTCACACGCCGTTCTTCCCCGGCTACAAGCCGCAGTTCTACATCCGTACCACGGACGTGACCGGTGAGATCGGTCTGCCGGAGGGCGTCGAGATGGTGATGCCCGGAGACAACATCAAGATGCGCGTCAAGCTCAGCGTCCCCGTCGCGATGGAGGAGGGCCTCCGTTTCGCCGTCCGCGAGGGCGGCCGCACGGTGGGCGCGGGCGTAATCACCAACGTGTCCCAGTAGGAGAGTCATGGCGAAGAAAGGCGACCGGAACGCCATTACCTTCCAGTGCACGGATTGCCGGGAGCGCAATTACCACAGCCAGAAGAACCGCCGGAATGACCCGCAGCGGCTGGAGCGGCGCAAGTACTGCAGCCGCTGCCGGAGTCACACCCTCCATCGTGAGGTTCGGTAGGCGTAATGGCGCGGCAAAACGTCCGTAGGCCGTCCCTGCAGCAGAGCATGAGCTCCGCCGCACAGCGGAGCATGTTCCGCTTGGGCTTCTTTGGAGAGGTCTACGCCGAGCTCCGCAAGGCTGAGTGGCCCACTCGCCAGGAGGCCACCCGGCTCACGGGCGTGGTCATCGCGGTGGCCGGCCTGATCGGCGCTATCCTTGGACTCCTGGACTTCCTCTTCAGCATCCTGGCTCGAAACACGTTGTCCTAGGGCCTTGGTGGAAGGAAGGACGCAATGACTACGCATGAAAACGTAGACCAGATGGTGGAAGACACCCAGGACACGCCCGACGAGGGGCATTGGTACATCGTCCACTGCTACTCCGGCATGGAGGACCGCGTCAAGAAGAACCTTGAACAGCGCATTGCCACCATGGACGTGCGAAACAAGATCTTTGAGGTTGTGGTCCCTACGGAAGAGGTGGTGGAGATCAAGGACGGGCGCCGGAGCCCCAAGCGGGAGAGGCTGTTCCCGGGCTACGTGCTCGTCCGGCTGAACATGGATGACCAGAGCTGGTATGTCGTACGGAACACGCCCGGCATCACCGGCTTCATCTCCGCCGACGAGGAGGGCGAGCGCAAGGCCCGCCCCGTCCCGCTGACGGAGAAAGAGGTCTATAACATCTTCAAGCGCATGGAAGACGCGCAGCCGCGCGCCAAGGTTGGGCTGGCCAAGGGCCAGAGCGTCAAGGTCGTCGACGGCCCGTTCAGCGAGTTCATCGGCGTCGTCGACGAGGTCATGGCGGACAAGGGCAAGGTGCGCGTGCTCGTGTCCTTCTTCGGACGCGAGACGCCGGTGGAGCTCGACTTCCTCCAGGCGGAACGCATCGGCTAGCAGCCGACAGGCACGGACACCGGGCGCCCGCTCGCCTCGAGAGAACTCGAAGGGCGGCCGGCGCCTCGATTTTGAGAGGCATTCATGGCAAAGAAGGTCAGGGCAATTGTAAAGCTCCAGATCCCGGCGGGAGAGGCGACGCCCGCGCCGCCAGTCGGTCCGGCGCTTGGTCAGCACGGCGTCAACATCATGGGCTTCGTCAAGGAGTACAACGCCAAGACGGCCAACCAGAAGGGCAACATCGTCCCCGTGGCCATCACGGTGTTTGAGGACCGCTCCTTCGCCTTCGTCACCAAGACCTCGCCCGCCTCGGACCAGCTCCGCCGCGCTGCCGGCGTCGAGAGCGGCAGCTCCGCGCCCCGCCGCGAGCGGGCCGGCACGGTGACGTTGAGCCAGGTGCGCGACATCGCACGCAACAAGCTGGAAGACCTCAACTCCCAGGATGTCGAGGCGGCGGTCGAGATGATCAAGGGCACCGCCCGAAGCATGGGCATTGAAGTGGTGGAGGGCTAGATGACGACACAGGCAAGCACCCGCTCCCGAGGAAAGCGCCACGACGATGCTGTCAAGCAACGCGAGCACCTTCACCCCTACCCGCCGGCGGAGGCCATCAAGATCCTGCGGGAGATGGCCCCGGCCAAGTTCGACGAGACGGTGGAGCTGCACATCAAGACCAACGCAGACCCTCGCCACGCCGACCAGCTCATCCGAAGCGTGACGCAGCTGCCTCACGGGACGGGCAAGTCCCAGCGCGTGGTCGCCTTCGTCCAGGGCGAGGCTGAGACCATTGCCCGAGAGGCCGGCGCTGACTTCATCGGCGACGCCGACCTCATCCGCAAGATCGAGCAGGAAGGCTGGGTGGACTTCGAGGTGTCCATAGCCACGCCGGAGATGATGGGGCAGATCGGACGTCTCGGCCGCGTCCTGGGCCGGCGCGGCCTTATGCCCAACCCCCGCACGGGCACCGTCGTCCAGCCGCAGGACATTCCCCGGGCCATCCGCGAGGCAAAGGGCGGCCGAGTCGAGTTCCGGATGGACCGTTCCGCCAACCTGCACATGCCCATCGGCAAGCTGAGCTTTGATGATGAGCAGCTCCTGCAGAACCTGGCGGCTGCCGTGGTGGCCATTACCGAGGCCCGCCCGGAGGCGGTCAAGGGCAACCTCTACAAGACCATTCACCTGACCTCCACCATGGGCCCCAGCCTTCGATTGAACGTCCAGGAGACGCAGGCCCTGAAGGTTGAGTAACCTCCAATTTGGAAGCGGGCTGGCACAGCCCAGGGGTTTCCGTTACAATTGTCAAGGTCGCCGAAGACCGTGGGTCGTCGAGAGGCGTAATGGCAAAGGCCCCCCACGCAGGTGGTGTGAAGTGCGCGATTCCGCGCTGCGCCCCGGTCTTCGGCCGGGGTTTTATTTTGGCAATGGGAGTGTGAGCGTTGCCGTCACAGAAGAACGTCGAGACACTGGACGACCTGAAGGAGCGGCTGTCCTCAAGCGATTTCCTCATCAGCACTGGCTTCACCGGCCTGAACGTCGCGGCGATGAACGAGTTCCGGCGCAAACTCCAGAGCCAGGGTCTGGAGTACCGTGTCGTGAAGAACACGCTCGCGACCCTCGCGGCGGAGGAAATCGGCGTCCCACAGGTTGCCCAGATCCTGACGGGCCCCACCGGCCTGATCATGGGCAAGGGTGACCCGGCTGAGGCCGCCAAGCTGCTCACCGAGCACATTCGCGCCGCGCGCATCACCATGCCGGTCAACGGCGCGATGGTCGATGGGCAGGTGCTCAGTTCCCAGCAGGTAAACGCTCTGGCCACCATGCCGCCGCGGCCCGTCATCATGGCGCAGCTCATGGGGCAGATCGCGGGGGTGGCTGCGCGGCTCGCCCGCTCCGTCAACAGCCCGGCGCAGGGCCTTGCCCTCGCCCTGAACGGCCCCGGCCGGGGCGTCGCAACCGTGCTGCAGCGGAACGCAGAGAAGCAAGCAAGCTAACAACAGAAACAAAGAGGAGGAAGGGCAATGAGCAAGGAAGAGATTCTGGACGGCATCCTTGGCCTGTCCCTGATGGACGCGGCCTGGGTGGTGAAGGAGTTGGAGGACAAGCTCGGCGTTAGCGCAGCCATGCCGGTCGCCGCGGCCGTCGCCGCTGCGCCTGCAGCCGCAGCCGAGGCCGCCGCGCCCGAGGACGAGCAGACCGAGTTCACCGTAACCCTGACCGACATCGGCGCCAACAAGGTCAACGTCATCAAGGCCGTCCGTGAGGTCACCACGCTGGGCCTGAAGGAAGCCAAGGACCTCGTCGAAGCCGCTCCCCAGGCCGTCCGCGAGGGCGTGTCCAAGGAAGAGGCGGAAGAGGTCAAGGCCAAGATCGAGGCTGCCGGCGCCCAGGTCACTGTCTCGTAGGGACGGGCGCAAGGCGGTCTATTCGCCCTTCGACAAGATAGGGGCGGGCTCAGGCCGAGCGGCACTGAAGCGAGTCGTTGGCCGCGGGCTTTCCTCATACCGGCGAATGCCGGTATGAGGAGGCGGGGGGAGCGGACAACCACGAGGGTTGCCACTACCAACGAACCGACTGGCACAAGCGGAAAGGCGGTAGCATATGAGCCGCCGTAAAGACAAAGAACGCTTTCTGGCAAACTGCCGCCAGAACCCTGACTACAAGGGGTTTCGCGGCTATGCCAACGATCCGTCGCGGTCGGGAAACACGCCTCTTGTTGCGGTGAACTGTTCCGTGTGCGGCAAGAAACGCAACGTGCCCGTTGGGGTTGCCGAGGAGCAGGGAGACGGGTACGTGTGCATGACGTGCCAGGACGAACAGACAGCCGTCGAGGCAACCGGCCCGTCGTCGCAGGCGCCATAGATGAAACGCAATGAGGGAGGACAACCACAGTGTCCGAGCTATCGCCTCCCTCCGGGTACCAGGGCAGAATCCATGACCTCCCCGCTGAGGAGCGGCCCCGTGAGCGGCTCCGCGACCAGGGGCCCGGCGCCCTGAGCAGCCACGAGCTCCTCGCAATTCTGCTCCGCACCGGCACAAGGGGTGAGGATGTCTTCACGCTCTCCAAACGCCTCCTCGCCATGCGGCAAGGGCTCTCAGGTCTCGCCCAGACCAGCTTCGGCGAACTGATGCAGCAGCACGGGCTGGGTCCGGCCAAGGCCGCCGAGGTGATGGCGGCGATGGAACTCGGCAAGCGCATCGCCTCGCTCCCCAGCGACGCTCGGGCCCGCGTCTCATCGTCGGCTGACGTCGCGCACCTGCTGCTGCCGGAGATGATGTGGTTGAGCAAGGAGAGCCTTCGCGTCCTGCTACTGAACACGCGAAACTACGTCATGGGCATCCGTGAGGTCTACAACGGCACCGTGAACTCCGCCGACGTCCGCGCGTCGGAAGTGTTCCGTGAAGCCGTCCGGGAGAACTGCAAGTCCATCATTGTGGTGCACAACCACCCGTCCGGCGACCCGACGCCCAGCCGCGAGGACGTGCAGGTTACGAGCAGGCTGCTGGAAGCGGGCAAGCTGCTGGACATAGATCTGCTTGACCACGTCGTCCTGGCCCGCGACGGATACGTGAGCCTCAAGGAGCGGCGGCTCGGGTTTCCTTAGGACCCAGCCGGCCAACATACACCCGCCTCACGGGGCAGAAAGCAGGCGCGTACCCTTGAGCACGGGACCCCTCGGCCGAAAGCGTCCCCTGCGCTACTACGGGTGGGTCATCGTCTGGATCACCGTCCTCTCCTCCGTGGCCTCCACCGTCATAGTCAATCCAACCGTTGGCGTCTTCGTCAAGCCGATGGTGGAAGACTTCGGCTGGAGCCGCTCGGTTATTGCGGGCGCCGTGGCCATCGGGACCATTGGCGGCGGGGTTGTCGCCCTGGGTGTCGGCCCCCTCATCGACAGGTTCGGCGCTCGATGGATGCTCTTCGTGAGTTTCCTCGCGATGGGCAGCCTCTTTGTTTACTGGAGCAGTGTCACGACCCTCTGGCAGTTTTATGGGGTCATCATCCTCACCCGGCTGCTGCTGCAGGGCGTCATCAACCTTACCAACCAGACCGTCCTGGCCAAGTGGTTCGTACGACTGCGCGGCCGCGCTCTGGCCTACGGCAACCTCGGACAGCGATTCGGCCAAGGCGCCGTGCCGATCATGGCGCAGACGATCATAAGCGCCGCCAGTTGGCGATGGGCTGCCGCCTCGCTCGGCTTCCTCGTATGGGGGCTTACGCTGGCGCCGGTGCTTCTCTGGATGCGTCGGCAGCCCGAAGACATGGGCCTTCGCCCCGACGGTGACCCTCCCGAGCGCCATGAGGCCACGGGCGCGCGCACGCAGGACGGCCCGACGCCCAGGCCTGAGATCCACTTCACGCTGTCGGAAGCGCTTCGGACGCGCACCTTCTACATCTTGTTGGCCGCTCTGTGCCTCACCAGCTTCGTAAACACGGGGATCAACTTCAACTTCATCCCGTACATGAGCGACCAAGGCCTGACTGAGGCTGAGGCGGTGGCCGTACTGACGATCTGGTCACTCATTGGGATCCCCGCCTCACTGGGCGCGGGCCTCATCGTCGAACGCATCTCCGCGCAGGCGGTCATCGCAACATTCCAAGTCGGCATGATTGTCGGCACGCTGCTGCTGATTGCCTTGGACAACATGGCGATTGGAGCGGTGTTTGCCGTGGTGCACGGCACGGCCTTCGCGGGCTCACTGCTTGCGCAGCAGGTCATTCTCGCCGACTACTATGGTTCGAGGCACCTCGGCGCGCTACGGGGGGTCGTCATGCCATGGCAGATGGCCACCAACGCCGTTGGCCCGCTGGCCGCCACTCTCGTCTTCGACACACAGGGCAGCTACGTCGTCATTCTGTGGATATACGTAGCGCTGCAGTCATTGGTCTTCCTGGGTTTGCTGGCAGCGAGGAAGCCCCGGCACCATTCCACGAGGGACAGCAGGGAGGGGTAGTCCGGCCAGGCGGCGCCCTTTCCGCCTACGGCCCACCATTCCCAGCCGCCGGCCGCGTCGACTCAATGATGCGCGCCGCCACGTCCGAGGCCGAGGGCGCCCCGTCCGTGTCCAGCTCCAGCGAGCCGAGCCACTGCATCCGCTCGTACGCCGCGCGGTGGATGCTCCCGTCGAGCCCCAGCGTATCGAGCATCTTTGCGACCTCCGGCATCTCCTCCGCCCGGCGGTAGGCCCGCTTCGGATTGCCGGGGACAAACCGGTCCACGAACTGCAGCACTCCCGCCATGGAGCGCGTGTACTGCGCCATCACGGTGTCGGCCACGCCGAGCGCCTCAGCCGCCAGCAGTATGTCCAGCGCCAGCGTGGAGACCCCCTTGGTCATGCCAGCGTGGCACAGCTTTGCGCCGGACGCCTGCCCGACAATCGGGCCCAGCAGCACGGTATTGATGCCGTATTCCCGCAGCGAGGCCACCTCCTGCGCGCGCGGCCCTGAAAGGTAGAAGCTCGCCCCGCCGAGGTTGCCAGGCCCGCCTACGATGCCCCCATCGACGACGTCCATCGCGTCGGCGGCCGCGTCCGCGATCTCCTGCACCGTGACCGGTGCGATGGCGTTGAACTCGCCGAACAGCGGCCGGACACCCACACGACGGGCCGCGTCCGCCACCTGACCCGCAACGAAGGGAGCGGTGTCGGATGCCAGCACCGAGAGGACCAGGTCCGACTGCCGCACCATCTCGTCAACGGAGCCCACGTCCTTGACTCCCGCCGCCTCCGCGTTTGCGCGCGTCCTTGCGCTGCGGCCCTCCAGCGTGGTCACCACCTGCGTGTGCACTCCCAGCGTCCGCGCGACGGCGCTGCCCATCTCTCCGATGCCCAGGAGGCCAATCGTGCCAAAGCTCATCCTGTACTCCTTACGAACGTCATGCCGCGGATTCTCCCAGCAGGAACGCCGTCACCTCCGCGTTGAACCGTTCCGCCTCTTCCATGTGAGGCCAGTGGCCGGCGTCAGGGAAGTAGAGGAAACGTGCCTCCGGGGCCGCCTCGGCCGCCGCGTGCGCGTGCTTCGCCGGGAACACCGGGTCCAGCGCGCCCCACACAATCATCAGCGGCATCTGCAGGTCTCGCAAGCTGTCAAGCAACCGATAGCGTCGCTTTATCCCGAAGACGTCGACGCCCTGGCGAAGCGATTTCAGCACGGCATCCCGGCCGCCGGGAAGCGACCTTGTGCGCAGCAATTCCTGAAAGAGCGCCTCAGGGTAGACCTTCCGCGGCCCGAACACCAACCGCATCATCGCCTTGGCGCTGCGGTGCGTAGGCCCTTCCAAAAACTCGCCCAGGAACGGCAGCGACATCACGCGAAGATAGCCCGCAATCTCCCGGCCGAGTCCCGCCGTGTTGATGAGCGCCAGATGCGATACGCGGTCCGGGTGATTGAGCGCCGTGAGCAGCGCGATCAGCCCGCCCATCGAGCTCCCCGCCAGCGCAGCCGTCGGCGCGCCGATGGCGTCAAGGAAGCCGAGGATGAAGGATACGCCCGCGTCCGTGGTGTACTTGATCCCCAGCTTCACGCTGTCCCCGTGGCCGGGAATGTCCGGCGCATACACCGAGAACCGTTCGGACAGCGGCCCGATGTTCTCTTCCCACGTGATGCAGGACGCCCCCAGCCCGTGGAGAAGGACTATGGGCGGCCCCTCTCCCGCGGCGGCATAGTGAATGTCCATGCCATCCACGGAGACGTGCTCGTGTCGCACAGCGGGAATCATTGCACTCGCCTTGGAGCTAGAGGTTACGAATCGCTCGGCCGAGGCGCCGTCGAGGTTACGGGGATAGGAGGGCGTCTGCAGTTATAGTACAGCAGCCCGGAAACGCCGTACAACAGCATGAAGACGAAGATGGCTGCACCGTAGCCCGATGTATCCGAGATCCATCCTGCAACGACGGGCCCGGACGCGGCGAAGGGTGTCGTGCCCATGCTGAGCATCCCCCAGAGGCGCGCGTAATGGCTGTTGCCGAAGTACTCGCCGAGGATTGCACGGTTCAACGCATGCGCGCCTTGTCCAAAGCCAAAAATGACGATGAAGACGTACACCAGCGGCAATTCATTCAGCAGCAACAGGAACAGTGAGACCGCCTCCAGTCCAACTATGATCCCCATGACCTTGCGCCGCTGGAAGAGGTCGCTGATGTAGCCTCCTGACAGCGCCCCAACAACCCCCATAGCTGCAAGAATACCCACCAGAACCCCCGCCTCGACGCCGGTGAACCCATACCGGTCCTGAAGCATTGGCGACATGTGCAGCACCATGCCTGCCTGCGCCATTTGACGGAGCGCCAGCGCGCCCATGAAAAGCCAGAACGCGTGGGCCTTGAACGCCTGCTTGATGGTGAAGTTCCTGCCCGGCATCTCGACCAGGGCGTGCGGCTTTCCGTCGGCTTGCCGGGCATCCAGCATCGCCGTCGATGCGGCCGATGGCTCCGGCGGATCGCCGTCGGGCAGCAGGCCCATGTCCTGCGGCCGGGTCCGGATGAGCTTGGTGACCGGCATGACCAAGACGAAGATGGCGATTCCCGTCACCACCGCGCCGGTTTCCCAGCCCCAACGCGAGATGATGAAGGCCAGCATCGGCGCGAGGATCACGCCGCCCATCGCCTGCGACGCCATGCCGATTCCCATCGCCCGGCCCTTCTTGCGGTTGAACCAGTTGTTGATCGCCGCCCAGTTCGGGGCAAAACCGCCGATGTTCGCCCCAAGCGACACCATGAACGTCCAAGTCACCACAAACAGCAGCAAATTCCGGGCAAAGAGGCCAAAGCAGATCATTCCCAGGCCCATGAGGAACATGCCCGTGATGATTGGCGGCCGTGGCCCAAAGCGGTCTATGAAGTAGCCGACAATCGGCGCGAGCACAGTGTTCTCCGCCCGTGCCAGCGCAATCGCCAGCGACGCGACGGTGCGGCTGATGCCCAGCGCATGCGATACGGGGTTGAAGAAGACCGTTGCGCCGTAGTTGGTGACGCCGGAGGAGAAGCCCATGACCAGGCAGTTGGCCGCAAGAATGTACCAGCCGTGGAAAACTCCCCGGCGTCTGCCATCCCAACGGGCTATGGGTTGTGGTGAGTCGCTGATTGCCATTGCTCTTTCACAATTGTGCGCGTAGGCACAACCTGCTGAGCATACCTGCTCATTGGCGCGCATAGCAAGCGGAGCGCCGGGGTGCGTTCGGCGGCGATGTGGTGCACAATGAGGGTGGCGCACTCGCCGCGGAGAGAGAAATGGCGGAAGCAACGGCAGGGGCAATCTACGCACCGGAGTTCCCGGACGGCCTGGAGTGGCTCAACACGAGTGCGCCTGTCCGCCTGGCGGACCTGAAGGGCAAGCTGGTGCTCCTGGACTTCTGGACATTCTGCTGAGTCAACTGCATGCACATACTTCCGCAGTTGCGGAAGCTGGAAGAGGCCTACCCCGAGGAGATCGTGGTGCTCGGCGTCCACTCCGCCAAGTTCCCCGCGGAGAAGGAGACCGACGCTGTGCGGCAGGCAATCCTCCGATACGACATCCGGCATCCCGTGGTGAACGACCGCGACTTCCAAGTATGGCAGCGTTACGCCGCCCGCGCATGGCCCTCCCTCTTCATCATTGACCCGGAAGGCAAGGTGCTCGGCAAGCACGAGGGCGAGTATCGCTTTGAGGACCTCGACAATTTCCTGCAGCCCCTCATCGCGGCCTACGACATCAAAGGCCTCATCAAGCGCAGTCCGACGACATGGACGTTGGAGCGCGACAAGCAGGCCGCTGAGAACGCCCTTGCCTTTCCCGGCAAGCTGCTCGCCGACGAGGCCAGCAACCGCCTCTTCATCGCCGACTCCGGCCACCACCGCATCGTCGTAGCCTCGCTCCACGGCGAGGTGCAGGACGTGATCGGCGACGGCGAACCCGGCCTGAGAGACGGAGATTACACCAACGCACAATTCAATGACCCGCAGGGCATGGCGCTCGACGGCGACATTCTCTATATCGCGGACAAGGAAAACCACGCCCTGCGCAAGGTAGACCTTGCAGCCCGGAAGGTGCAGACCATCTCCGGCATAGGACAGGCCGCCATGACCTTCATGCCTCCCGGTCCGGCCGGCGGCATGCCGTTGCGATCGCCGTGGGACGTGACCGTGCTCAACGGCACGCTCTACATTGCGATGGCCGGCACGCATCAGCTCTGGTCGATGGACCTTGCCAGCGCCATCATCGGCCCCTTCGCCGGCAGCGGACGCGAGGGCCTTAGCGACGGGCCGCTCGGGCAAGCGTGGCTCGCGCAGCCCACCGGCATCACCCACGACGGCGAGGTCCGCCTCTACTTCGCAGACAGCGAGACCAGCGCCGTGCGAGCCGCCGGCGCAGCTCCCGGCAGCAACGTCGAAACCCTCGTCGGTATAGACCTCTTCGACTTCGGTGACCGCGATGGCGTTGGGCAGCGCGCGCTCCTACAGCATGTGCAGGGCGTCTGCTACAGCAAGGGCGTCCTCTACATCGCGGACACCTACAACAACAAGATAAAGCGCGTGGACCCGCTTACCAGGGAAACCACGACACTCTTTGGCGGCACGGAGTCCGGCCTTCAGGACGGAGCATGGACAGACACCCGCCTCAACGAGCCGTCCGGCGTATCGTGCGCCAACGGCGCCCTGTACATCGCGGACACCAACAACCACGCCATCCGCGTAGCAGGCCTGGGCACGGGGCAGGTGGCCACTTTAGAATTAAAGGGACTGTAGCCGGCAAGGCAACATTGCATGCCGCCGTTGGGGATAGCATCTGACCATTGGCGAGCGTTGACAGCTTCCACCCCTCTGGCTACCATATCAATACTGCATCGGGCAGGTCATGTTTGGAGGAGGAGTTATGCCGGAGGCGGTAGCCCCACTGACGATCCACATCACGGAACGCGCAGCGAAGAAGGTAGCCTACTTCGCTGACAAGGACCGCAAGGGCGAGGAGTTCGGCCTGCGCGTGGGCGTGAAGGGCGGAGGGTGCTCCGGCCTCACCTACACGCTCTCCGTCGAGGCCGGCCCCCAAGAGGACGACAAGGTCATTGTGGACCAGGGCATCCGGCTGTTCGTCCCCAAGAAGAGCTTTGTCTTTCTGGCGGGCACAGAGTTGGACTTCTCGGACGGGCTGAACGGCAAGGGGTTCACCTTCGTCAACCCCAACGCCAAGAGCACCTGCGGCTGCGGGACCAGCTTCTCCGTCTAGCCCACACACGACGCAAACAGGGCCGCTTGTCCATGCTCCGCAGGACGGCGGCCTTTGTATATCCGAGGGAGAGGGAATGCAGCGGACACCACTCTACGAGGCCCAGGCGAAACTCGGCGCGACGTTCCGCGACGTGGCCGGCTGGGCCGCCGCCGCTGGTTTCGACAACACGGCCGCCGAGCACGATGCTGTGCGCACGGGCGCAGCCATCGCCGACACTTCGCACCGAGGGCGCATTGTCGCCCGCGGCAAGGACACGCTCGACTTGCTGAACCGCCTCAGCACCAACCTCGTTGACCCGCTGCCGGACGGCGCGGGCCAGACCACCGTCATCACCACCGGCAAGGGCCGCGTCCTCGACTGGATCACGGTGCTCCCCTGGGACGAGCGCTTCCTGCTCTTAACCTCGCCGGAGCGCCGCACCGAGGTCGCCGAGTGGATAGACATGTTCACCTTCGATGAGGACACCACGATCGAGGACGTCACGGAGGCCACCGCAATGGTCTCCATCCTCGGCCCGAACGCCGAGTCCCTCGTCGAGCAGCTTCTCGGCGTCCCGGCCGCCGCCCTTCCGCCCCTTGGCGCCGTCACGGTGTCATGGCAGGGCAGCGAGGCCCTCGTCGCGAGGACAGCGCCCGCCGGCCAGCCCGGCTTCGACGTCGTCGTGCCCGGCGAGCCGGCGGAGGCGCTATGGGATGCCGCGCTCAACCTGGGCGCGACGCCCATCGGCCGACACGCGCTCGAAGCGCTGCGCATCGAAGCCCGTGTGCCGCGATGGGGCGCGGAGTTCACTGACGACAACAATCCGCTTGAGGCGGGCCTCATCAACGAGGTCTCCTGGACCAAGGGCTGCTACACGGGCCAGGAGGTTGTCGCGAGGCTGTACAATTACCACCGGATACAACGTTTCATGGTAGCCATAGAGCTACCCGCCGACGCGGAGTGTCCTCCGGGCGCCGTCCTCATGGCCGATGGGTCGTCCGTCGGCCGCGTGACGAGCATCTCGCCCATCGCGCACGACGGTGTCCAGGAGGCGCTTGCGTCGGTCCGCTCCGGCCACGCGGCCGCCGGCAACACGTTGCACGTCGGAGAGAGCGGCCCGTCGGTTCAAGTCACATGGTCACCGGAAGAAGCTCAACAGGGCGCGGCGGCGTAGCCGCGACATAACTATTGGAGGGCTAGCATGGCATCCAACGGACACGGCAACGGCGACTACACCAACGGCTACCGCGTGGTGGGCACCCGGCCCGTGCGCCATGACGGCGTCGACAAGGTCACCGGCAACGCCCGCTTCAGCGCCGACATCAACCTGCCGGGCCTGCTCTACGGCAATGTCCTGCGCAGCCCCCACAGCCACGCCATCATCAAGTCCATCGACACCAGCCGCGCTGAGGCCTATCCCGGAGTCCGCGCCGTCATGACGGCGAAGGAACTGCCCCAGCTTTCCGGCCTCGTCGAGGACCTTGTTGAGGGATCTCTCCACAACTTCCGCTTCCTTAGCAACAACGTCATGGCCCTCGACAAGGCGCTCTACAAGGGCCACGCCGTCGCTGCGGTTGCGGCAACGAGCGCCGCAGCCGCCGAGCAAGCCCTCGAACTCATCGACGTCGACTACGAGGTGCTCCCCGCCGTCACCGACGCCCGGGAGGCACTGAAGCCCGGCGCGCCCATCCTGCACCCGCGCCTCCAGACGATGGAGACCGCCTACATCCGGGCAGGCGGCTATCGCGGCGAAGACCAGGAGGGCGAGCAGACCAACCTCGCCAACCGCTTCGAGTTCAGCATGGGCGACCTCGAATCGGGCTTCGCCGAGGCCGACGAAATCGTTGAGCGCGAGGTCCACACGTCGCCCGTGCACCAAGGCTACATCGAGCCCCACGCCGCGACGGCTCACTGGGGCCCCGACGGCAAGCTCACCATCTGGTCCAGCAGCCAGGGGCATTTCATGGTGCGTGAGCAGACCTCACGCCTCCTGAACATCCCGATTTCCCGCATCAAGGCCATCCCCATGGAGATCGGCGGCGGGTTCGGCGGCAAGCTGCTGGTGTACCTGGAGCCCGTGGCCGCGATCCTGTCCCGCAAGTCCGGCCATCCGGTCAAGCTGCAGATGAACCGCGCCGAGGTCCTCGAGGCCACCGGCCCCACTGCCGGCGCGCACATCCGCGTGAAGATGGGCGCAACCCGTGAGGGCAAGATCACCGCCGCCGAGGCCCACCTTGTCTATGAGGCCGGCGCCTTTCCGGGTTCGCCGGTGTCCGGTGGTTGCCAGTGCATGTTCTCGCCCTACGTCATCCCCAACGGCTACATCGAGGGCATCGACGTCGTTGTGAACCGCCCCAAGAGCGCCGCCTACCGCGCGCCAGGCGTCCCCGCCGCCGCCTTCGCCGTCGAGACAGTCGTCGACGAGCTGTGCGAGAAGATAGGCATCGACCCGCTGCAGTTTCGCCTCATCAACGCCGCCCGCGAGGGCGAGCGTCGCCTGACGGGGCCCGCCTTCGGCAGTGTGGGAATGTCCGACACTGTAGCCGCCGTGCAGGCCCACGACCACTACAACACGCCGCTTGAGGGCAAGTGGCGCGGCCGCGGCGTCGCTGCGGGCTTCTGGGGCAACGGCACCGGGCCGTCGACTGCCACTGCAAGCGTCAACCCCGACGGCACCGTCAGTCTCGTCGAGGGCTCGCCGGATATCGGCGGCACCCGCGCCTCCGCGTCCATGCACGTCGCAGAGCTGCTTGGGATCCCAGCTGAGGACATCAAGCCCACCATCGGCGACACTGACTCCATCGGCTACACTTCCAACACCGGCGGCAGCTCCGTCACCTTCAAGACCGGCTGGGCTTGCTATACCGCCGCCGAGGACATAAAGCAGCAGATGATCGCCCGCGCCGCCAAAATCTGGGACGTTGCCGTGGAGGATGTCCTGTACGAGGGCGGAGTCCTGAAGCACCGAACAGACAGCGCCCTGACGAAGACGTTCAAGGAAATGGCGGCGCAGCTCAACGCCACCGGCGGCCCCATCACCGGCAACGCGTCCGTAAACCCGCGCGGCCAGGGCGCCACCTTCGCGGTTCACCTCGTCGACGTTGAGGTCGACCCCGAGACCGGCAAAGTGGAAATCCTGCGATACACGGCTGCCCAGGACGTGGGCCAGCCCATCCACCCCAGCTACGTCGAGGGCCAGATCCAGGGCGGCGTCGTCCAGGGCATTGGCTGGGCGTTGAACGAGGAGTACTTCCTCGACGCCGAGGGACGGATGGTCAATTCCAGCTTCCTCGACTACAGGATGCCCATTGCGCTGGACGTTCCGCTGGTCGAGACGCTGCTCGTGACGGTGCCCAGCCCGGGACACCCCTATGGCGCGCGCGGCGTCGGTGAGGTACCCATCGTGCCGCCGCCGGCCGCCGTCGCCAACGCCATCCACAACGCCATCGGCGTGCGCATGCCGGACCTGCCGATGTCGCCGTGGAAGGTGCAGAAGGCGATTTCGGAAAGCGGCGCGGCCGTCGCCTAGAGCGTCAGCGACATCCCGCCGTCGACGACGATGACTTGGCCGCGGATCATCGCGGCTGCGTCACTGCACAGGAAGGCGACGGCCTTCGCGAGGTCTTCCGCCGTCAGCAACTCGCCGCCCGGTGTCTTGGACCGTGCGCTGGCCAGCATCTCCTCGCGATTGGGGAAGTGCTGGAGGGCATCTGTCTGCACGTAGCCGCCGGAGACGGCGTTTACCGTGATGCCCAGAGGCGCCAGTTCGACGGCCATGTAGCGCGTCACGGCTTCCAGCCCCGCCTTCGACACGCCGACTGAGAGGTAGTTCGGGAAGACGCGACCCGCGCCCAAGCTGCTGATGTTCACTACTCGCCCGCCCTCGCGCATCAGCGGGACGGCTTCCTTTGTGCACAGCCACGGCGCTTTGGTGTTGATGTTCAATGTCCAGTCCCAGTGCTTCTCCTCAAGCTCCAGCCCCGGCCGGTTCACCCCCGATGCGGCGTTGTTGACGAGGATGTCCAGCCGTCCAAACCGATCGCGCACTGCGTCCATCAGCTTGCGCACCTGCGCCGGCTCGGCCAGGTGCGCCGCCACGCGGATGCACCGTACGCCGAGCCCCTCAATCTCCTCCTGCGCGGCGCGCGCCTCCGCGTGATTGCGGAAGTAGTTGACCACGATGTCCGCGCCGAGCGTTGCAAGCTCGCGGGCGATGACGCGTCCGATGCCTCGCGACGCCCCGGTGACGAGCGCAACTCGCCCGGCGAAGGGTTTTTTGCGTTCGGGAGAGGTCATACCGGTCCTAGGAGATCACCAGGCCGCCATCGACGGCGATGGCCTGGCCGGTGATGTAGCTGGCGGCGTCAGAGGCGAGGTAGCCCACGAAACCCGCAATCTCTTCCGGCATCCCGAATCGCCCCATAGGCACCCGGTCCATGATGTATTTTTTCAGCTCCGGCGGCAGGGCTTCGACGATGTCCGTCTCGACGTATCCGGGCGCGACGCAGTTGACGGTGACGTTGCGCGACGCCACTTCCTTGGCCACGCTCTGCGTGAACCCGACCATGCCCGCCTTCGCAGCCGCGTAGTTCGCCTGCCCCTGGTTGCCGCGAAGGCCCACCACGGAGCCGATGTTGATGACCCTGCCCCACCGGCCGCGCACCATCGTGCGGATGCCCGCTCGCGTGCAGAGGAAAACGCTCCGCAGGTCCAGATTGACCACGCTGTCCCAGTCGTCGTCGGACATGCGCATCAGGAGCGAGTCCTTGATGATGCCCGCGTTGTTCACCAGCACCTCGACGGGGCCGAAGGCCTCGGCCGCCTGTGTGAACAGCCGCTCCACGTCCTCTACCCTGGTCACGTCACACTGCAGCGCCACGGCCTTCGTGCCGGCTTCCCTGACGCGTTGCACCACTTCTTCAGCGGCCTCCGCGTTGCTGACGTAGTTAACGACAATGCGCATGCCTTGCGAAGCAAGTTGAAGCGCAATCGCCCTGCCAATTCCCCGTGATCCCCCAGTGATCAGGGCTACTCTACCGTCAGATGACAAGCTCGTTCTCCAGTCTTTCCTACTCCGCGGTGCGCGTCCGCAGAGAGTTCAATTCCTCTTCCATCTTCCCGGCAAGCCCGGTCTCACACACGCGGACGGCCGTGTGTACCGCACGCGATATTCCGTTCGCCCTTGCCCGCCCATGACCGACGATGACGTTCCCCTTGATGCCGAAAAGCGGCCCGCCCCCGTTGTACTCAATGCGGTTCAGCAGGTAGTAGATGTCCTGGCCTACAGCGGCGGCGTCGGCCTCGGATAGATGCGAGGCGAGCCGGCCCGTCACGTAGCGGGCAAGGTCCTCGCCAAGCCCCTCGATGGTCTTTATCAGGATGTTGCCTACGAAACCGTCGCACACCACGACGTCCGCCTTGTCGCTGCCAAGGTCGTGGCCCTCGAGGTTGCCGACGAAATTCAGCCCGCTGGCCTGGAAGAGGGGGAAGGCTTCCCTGGACTGCCTGTTCCCCTTGCCCTCCTCCGTGCCCACGCTCAGGATCCCCACCCGTGGGTCCGTCACATCCAGGTACGTGCGGCTGAACGCGACGCCAAGCGCCGCGAAGTCCACCAGTTGCGACGGCCGACAGTCAATGCTGCTGCCCAGCTCCATGAAGACGGTCGTGGGCGCGTAGCCGAGGATCGGCCCCCCAAGCGCCGGACGTTCCAGGCCCTCCATCATGCCGAGCAACAGCGCACTCGCGGCCATCGCCGCGCCGGTGGAACCCATTGTGACGAAGGCGTCGGCAATGCCTTCCTTCACCATGCCAACTCCCACTACGGCGGAGGCCTTCGGCTTGGCGCGCAATGCCTGCAGCGGCGATTCGCTGTCCAGTATTACGCCCTCGGACGGGATGACCTTGATGGGCAGGCCACCGCCGCCCTGGCGGTCCACCTCCGGTTGCACGGCGTCGGCGTCGCCGACCAGCAGCACGGCCACGCGGCCTCGTCCCTCAGTTACGGCGGCCACAGCGCCCGCTACCGTCTCCGGCGGCCCGTAATCACCGCCCATCGCGTCGAGCGCAATACGCAGGGGTTGTCCGGGTGAATTCGTCATCGGCTCCTCTAACAGCAGGCGGCCCTGCTAAGTCAATGATGCGCGGATTATACGAAGGGCCGGTCAGGAAAAGCAAGAAGGGCGCCTGACGCACACTTCTCTCACTACGAAGTACGGCGCAAGCGCTGTGACACGCTTGCGCCGCCGAGTCCACATGACAAGCCGCTCACGATGGCTCGTTCGCGGCCGCCTAGCCTTCAGTGATTCTCTCGCCCTCGACCTGAAAGAGGCCGGACAAGCCATAGAAGCGACGCGGGGTCTCTGCGGTATCGTAGCAGTGATCTGACAGTCCAATCCCTTGGCCTGGGAAAGCAAGCTGGGCTTGGACACTGATTTCGCCCGACCTTAGGAGCCCGCCCAGGTGCCTGTCCGCGGCCGTCCCGTTCGCGAGCGTGCCGGCGAAAATGTATTCGTCGGGTTCAAAGTCAATCACCGTGCCGTCCGCCAAGCTGCCTGGGTCGGTTGTGGTCCATTCGCCGTCATAGAAGTCCAGGTAGTCGTCGGCGACCCAGTTCCCGTTGGCCCAGTATACGGGGAAGCCCTCACCGTACACCTCAGGGTTGGTGTAGGTGTTGTCTCGTGCGTCGACGTCAAGGGTGCTGCCCAACACGCGGAATTGGTCTGCGTACGCAGCCAACGCGACTACTACTTTGTCGCGAGTGCTTCCACTTCTGACGCCCTTTGTGCTGGATGAGGGGTGTTTCGCAGAAAAGGCCTCGCTTGACTCGACTCTAATCGGGTCACTGCCGGACGAGGGGTTCAAGTCTATTTGGACAAGGCAATAGCCAAGCTCAGGGAGGTTGAAGGCGGAGGCGATATGCGTGGAGCGCCCCTACGCCGAGGCCCGTTCCAGCGCCTGCTGCGTCGTGACGCCGACGATGCGGATCTGGCGCAGCAGCAGCACCGTGAGCGCCACCACCGCGACGACCCCCCCGCCGAGAGCCACGGCAAACTGCGGGCTCACCCAGTCAGCCACGAGACCCGCCTGCAACGCGCCCAGTGGCAGCATGCTCCATGTGAGGCTGAAGATGCTGAATACTCGACCACGGAGCTGATCCGGCACGAGCGCCTGCAGCGATGTTTGCACCATCACCATGTAGAAAGTGGTCGCCGCGCCGCCGATGAACAGCGCCACCAGAGAGAAGATGTAGTTGGTCGACACCGCAAATGCGATGACCGTCGCGCCGAAGACCACCGCGCCGCCAACCAGCCACAGCCCCTTATTGCGCGATTTGCTCATCGCCGCCGCCACAAGCGCCATGATTATTGCCCCGCCGCCCGCAACCGCGTGCATCTGTCCGAGGCCTTCCGGCCCCACGTTCAGGATGTCCGTCGCGAAGATGGGCATCAGGATGACGAAGGACATGCCGAAGAAGCTGTTGAGGAACGACAACCCAATGAGCACTGCGAAGACCTGGTTCTTGACCACGTACCCAATGCCCTCAATCAGGTTCTGCACCATGCTGCCGCGCGCGGCCCGGGGGATGGGCGGCACGCGCACCATCATCATCGCACCTGCCATCAGCACAAAGCCCGCAACCGCCAGGAACAGCGCCGACCCGGCGCCGGGCCCTGCGATCAGGGCCCCGGCTACCAACGGGCCGATTACGCGCGTCCCCTGCCACACGATGGAGTTCAGCGCGACGGCGTTCATCAGGTCCTTCCGTGCGATGAGGTGCGGGTACAGCGCCTGCCGTGACGGGTTGTCGAACGCCTGCGCCCCCGCGATAAAGAAGGATATCAGCAGCAGATTCCAGAGGGTGGCCATGTCCATCGTCACGAGCACGCCCATTACGGTCAGCAACACTGCGATGGTGATCGACACCAGGATGATGAGCAGCCGCTGGTCGAAGCGGTCGGCAATGACGCCGCCGTAAAGGTTCAGGAGCACCGTGGGCACCGCCGTCACCCCGCCCAGGTAGGCCAGCGCCTTTGGGTCGCCCGTGATGTCCCAGACAAGCCATCCCTGGATGACTAAGAGCATCTGAAATCCGGTGACGGAGAAGAGGAGGCCGGTGAAGTAGAGGCGGTAGTTGCGGTGCTGCAGCGCCGAGGTCACGGTTGCGAGACGCTCTTTGAGGGCGGGTTTCCGTTCAGACGTGGTCTGGGCTTCCATCTATGCTGTCTCGCGCGAACGCCCGGTGGGTGTAGGGCCGCCTGAGGCGCCGCGGCCGCCATTAAGTCGCTGCGTCCGTCCCTGGCTGGGCGTTCCTCCCGTAGACGCCATGATAGCGTTCAGGAAGGCAGGCCGCAATCCGCAACATAACGCTGTCCATCAACTCCTTGAGACGCTCCGGCTCCAGCCTGCCCTTCACGTCCGGCAGCGTAAACGGCTCACCGATGGTCACGGCAATGTTCCCCGTCGGCACCGCGACGCGCCAGATGGGCCCGACGCTCTCAGACCCTGCGATGCCCACCGGCAGTATCGGCGTTTGCGTCTTGATGGCCATCAGCGCGACGCCCGGCACGCCCTCACGCATGCCTCCCTCCGGGTGCCGGTGTGACTCCGGGAACACGACGACAGCGCGGTCCTCCCGCAGCAGCTTGCGCATCCACAGCAGCGCCTCAATGTCCTTGCCCTGCTCATCCGGGTTCAGCGCATAGGCGCCGTACGCGCGCAGGAACGTCCCGATGAGAGGCTTGAACAGCCCCCGCTTGGCGATGAAGTTCAGCCGCCGCGGCAGGCTCGCGCCCAGCAGCGGCGGGTCCAAGTTGCTTATGTGGTTCGCGGCTACCAGCAGCGGCCCCGCCATAGGCACGTTCTCCGTACCCGTGACGGACCAGTTAGCGAAGAGCCGAAGCGCCCCGCGCATCATCGAATTGGATACGGCGTACGTCTTGTCAGGCATTCCCACTCCGCTCCCCTGCCATCTCCAGCACCCTCTCGACGACCTGCTCTATTGTGAGGCTGTCCGTATCAATGACCACCGCGTCCTCTGCAGGTTGCAGCGGCGACGCCTCCCGGCTCGAGTCGATGTGGTCGCGCTCCCTCAGCGCCGCCTCCACTGCCTCCAGCGAGGTCTCCTTGTCCGTGCCCAACCGCTCCGAGTGGCGGCGCTTTGCCCGCTCCTCAACGCTCGCCTGCAGGTACGCCTTCACGTCCGCGCGCGCCAGCACCACGGTCCCGATGTCGCGGCCAACCATGACGATGGCCCCGTCCGCCGCCACGGCCTGCTGCTTCGCCACTAGCACGTGCCGTACGCCCGCGACGGCCGCCACGCGGGACACGACGCCTTCAACGTCAGGGCCGCGCAGCTTGTCGGTCACATCATCGCCGTCCAGCAGCACTCGCGTGCCCTCCGGCGCGTCGCCCAGCGACAGATCCGACGCGACCGCGCAGGCCGTCAGGGCATCGTCATCGGTAAGCGGAACATCGCCGCGGAGTGCGGCGAGGGTAACGGCCCGGTACATGGCGCCGCTGTCGAGGAACCGGAACCCCAGCGCGTCGGCGACACGCCGTCCAACAACGGTCTTTCCGGATGCCACGGGCCCGTCAATCGCGATGGTGGTGACCGTAGGCACCGTACCTCTTTCGCGTGAGGATGAGATCTGCCGGGACGCCCCTATTGCTCAGCGTCCTCCAACCGGGCTTTGACGTCGTTGTAGTCCAGTGTGATCATCCGGATGAACACGTTCCAGGTCGCCACCGCGCTGACGCCCACGATGAACGCGAACCAGATGGTGAGGCTCCAGCGCAGCTCATCCCGGCCGATGTTCGCGTCGATGACTGCCGGGATGGCGCCGAAGCCAACAAGAATGGCGAGGTTGACAATGGTGAATCTGATCGGGCACCCGGGGCTGTCATGCAGCCAGCGGTGTAGCCTGTAGCGCCAACTCACGGGTCCTCCTTGCAGCTGTTTGGCCGGAAACAGACCATTTCTAGCGAAACAGCATAGCGGACTGAACGCGAGCGAGCAAGCCGAGACAATGGGCCTCATTGACACGTCCTTTTGCGGCTTCATACGATGGATGCAACTGGTAATTGGAGCACGCCGTGAACTCCGACTCCGCCCCGCTGCTGCGCACCCCCCTCTACGATAGCCACGTCGCCGCCGGCGGGCGGATGGTCCCCTTTGCAGGATGGGAGATGCCCATCCAGTACCACAGCGTCATAGCCGAGGTGAAGGCAGTCCGCAGCGACGTCGGCATTTTCGACGTTTCCCATATGGGCCGGCTGAACATCTACGGCTCCGGAGCGGCCTCGTTCATGGACAGCCTTGTCACCTTCAGCGTCAAGACGCTCGCAACAGGGCGGGCGCGCTACGGTTTTATCCTCTCCGACAGCGGCGGCATCCTCGACGACGTCATCCTCTACCACACCCAGTTCGATGACGGCAGCGACTTGCTGCGCCTCGTCTGCAACGCGTCCAATCGCCTCGCCGTGATCGGGTGGATGGACCAGAATGCAGCAACATTCCCCGGCGTCACCTTCAACGACCACACGTACGAGACCGCGCTCATTGCCATTCAGGGCCCCCGCGCTTTGGAAGTCGTCGACGGCCTCTGCATCGGCGACCCCGGCCCCTCCGCGCTACGGCCCTTCGCCGCGGACACGTTCCCCTTCGCCCTTGGCGACGGTGTTAGAGCGGAGGGATTCGTAGGCCGCACCGGATACACGGGAGAGGACGGCGTCGAGATCGCCATCGACGCCGCGCATGCGCCCCGGTTGTGGGAGGCCCTCACCGCCGCCGGTGCAGTCCCCTGCGGTCTCGGGGCCCGCGACGTCCTGCGACTCGAGGCCGGTCTGCGCCTCCATGGCTCGGACATAGACCTCACCACGACGCCTCTCGAGGCCGCGCTTGAACGCTTTGTGAACATGGACAAGAACATCTTTCACGGCCGCGACGCGCTCGAGTTGCAGGAGGAGGACGGTCTCCGCCGCCGTCTCGTGGGTTTCCGGCTGCTTGGCGGAGGTGTCCCGCGCCACGGCTGCGCTGTACTCCATGAAGGCCACGCCATCGGTGAAGTTACCAGCGGCACATATTCGCCAATCCTTGACACTGGTATTGCCATGGGATACGTTCCGGCTGACCACACTGCACCGGGCCAATCGGTACAGATCGACCTGCGCGGACGGCTTGTTGAGGCGGAAGTCTCGGAGCTTCCTTTCTACCGGCGTCCTAAAACCAGCTAATTGGAGCACACCATGACTGAGCACCCCAGCGAGTTGCGCTACACCATCGAGCACGAGTGGGTGCGTGTCGAGGATGACGGCACGGCAACCATCGGCGTGACGTTCTTCGCGCAAGACCAGCTCGGCGACGTCGTCTACATCGTCCTGCCTGCCGTCGGCTCTATCCTGCAGGCGGGAGCGAGGATGGGCGAGATCGAGTCGGTCAAGTCTGTCTCCGACCTCTTCGTCCCGGTCAGCGGCGAGGTCATTGATACCAACCAGGAGGTCATCGATCACCCGGAGCGCGTCAATGAGGACCCGCATGGCGCAGGGTGGATGCTCCGCGTCAGGATGTCTGACCCGTCGGAAGTTGATCGTCTGCTCACCAACGAGCAGTACGACAGCGCAATCGCAACCTAGAACGCAGGGTGGAAATGCCTACTCCCTTCCCGCATTCCTACCTCCCGCACACGGAAGCGCAGCGCCGGGAGATGATAGACGCCGTCGGCGTTTCTTCCGTCGACGAACTCTTCGCCGACATCCCTGACGCCTTTCGCAACCCGGACATTACTTTGCCGCCTGCGCTGACCGAACTTGAGCTCCTCAGGGAGATTGGCGGACTTGCGAAGCGCAATGCCGTACCCGGCGAAGTGCCGTGCTTCGTGGGCGGCGGCGTCTACCGCCACTTCATCCCCAGCGTCGTCGGCGCGATGATTTCCCGCGGCGAGTTTCTCACCTCGTACACGCCCTACCAGCCAGAGGTGAGCCAGGGCACCCTCCAGGCTACCTACGAGTACCAGAGCATGATCTGCGAGATCACCGCTATGGAGGCCGCCAATGCCGGCATGTACGACGGCGCAAGCTCCCTCGCTGAGGCCGCTCTCATGGCCTGCCGCGTCACAGGGCGTCACAGCGTCATTGTCCATGACACCGTAAACCCGCGCTACCGCGCCGTCGTAGACACCTACCTGGTGCCCCAAGGCGTCGAGGTAATCACCGTCGCGCCCGGCGGCGAGTCTATCTCGGACGCGACAGCTTGTGTGCTGACGCAATACCCGGACTACTTCGGGGCCGTCCGCGACCTCACCCCGATTGCCGATGCCGCCCACGAGGCCGGCGCCCTGCTCGCCGTCAGCGCAGACCCGGTCGCCCTCGGCATGTTTCGAGCACCCGGCGAGTTCGGCGCGGACATTGTCACCGGAGAGACGCAGCCCATCGGCGTCAACATGAGCTTTGGCGGCCCGTTCGTCGGCTACTTCGCCTGCCGCTTGTCGCACATCCGGCAGATGCCGGGCCGCATCGCCGGCCGGACCGTCGACCACGAGGGCCGCATCGGCTACGCCCTTACGCTCCAGACCCGCGAGCAGCACATCCGCCGCGAGCGCGCCACCTCCAACATCTGTACCTCCGAGGCGCTCATAGCGACGGGCACGGCAGTGTGCCTGGCTGCCCTCGGCCCCGGCGGCTTGCGCAGAATGGCCGAGCTCAGCTACCAGAAGGCGCACTACGTCGCCGCGGAGATTGCGGCGCTGGACAGCTACGAGGTCGTGGACAACGGCCCGTGGTTCAACGAGTTCGTGGTCAGGTGCCCGCACACTGCGCTGGAGACCAACGCCGCGCTGTGGCGACGCGGCATCATCGGTGGCATAGATGCCGGAAGCGCCGTCGAGAACGGCCTGCTGCTCAGCGTCACCGAGATGCACACTCGCGCCGAGATAGACGCGCTGGTATCGGCGCTCCGCGAGATTGCAGGGAAAGGGGCGCAATGACAACAGACGGCGTCTTCGCGCAGCGAGGCCACCACAGCTTGTGGGACATCTCCGCGCCGGGCCGCTCCGGCGTGCAGTTGCCGGATTCCGACGTCCCTGAGCAGCCGATGCCGAACGCATCCCTCCTCCGGGAGGAACTGCGGCTGCCGGAGGTCTCGGAGTTGGACGTCGTGCGGCACTACACGCGGTTGGCGCAGAAGAACTTTTCCGTGGACACCAACTTCTATCCGCTCGGCTCCTGCACGATGAAGTACAACCCCAAGATCAACGACATGGTCGCGTCCCAGCCCGGCTTTTCCGGCATCCACCCATTACAGCCGGAGGAGACGGTGCAGGGCGCGCTTGAACTGATGTACCGGCTACAGCGAGACTTGCAGTCCATCACAGGTATGCCGGCCGGTTCCCTCGCGCCCCTGGCGGGCGCGCATGGCGAACTCGCGGGCGTCCTGATGATCAAGGCCTATCACGAGGCTCGCGGCGAGCCTCATCGCAAGGTCATGCTCATCCCGGACAGCGCCCACGGCACCAACCCCGCGTCCGCGTCGATGGGCGGCTTTGAGGTGGTAACCCTCCCCTCCGACATCAACGGCATCCTGGACATCGCCGCCGTCGAAGCCGCCGCCAACGACCGCCTTGCCGGCCTGATGATCACCATCCCCAACACCCTCGGGCTCTTCAACCCCAACATCGCGCACATTTGTGAGATCGTCCATAGCGCGGGCGGACTCGTCTACGGTGACGGCGCGAACATGAATGCCCTCTTGGGCCGTGCCCGCCCGTATGACCTTGGCTTTGACGTCGTGCACCTGAACCTGCATAAGACCACGAGCACGCCACACGGCGGAGGCGGCCCCGGCGCAGGCCCTGTGTGCGTCGGCGAGCGACTCGCCCGCTACCTACCTTCACCCGTAGTCGAGATGGTGGAGGACACCGAGGGCGCACAGTACCGTTTCGCCACGCCGACGAACTCCATTGGCGCGATGTCCGCAGGCCACGGCAATTTTGGCGTGCTGGTGCGCGCGTACACGTACCTGCGAGCCCTGGGCGCGGACGGCCTCCGCCAGGCCAGCGGCGACGCCGTCCTCAACGCCAACTACCTCCGCCGCAAGCTCGAGCACGCCTACCGCGTCGCCGTCGACCGCACCTGCATGCACGAGGTTGTCTTCACAGGCCGGTCGCAGCGCGAGAAGGGCGTGAAAGCGCTTGACATATCCAAGCGCATGATCGACTACGGCGTGCACCCGCCCACGATGTACTTCCCGCTCATCGTGGAAGAGGCGCTCATGGTCGAGCCGACAGAGACGGAGAGCAAGGAGACTCTCGACGCCTTCATCGAGGTCATGACAACCATAGCTCGTGAGGTCGACGAGTCGCCTGAGCTCCTGCACGAGGCTCCGCACGTCACGCCCGTCGGCCGCCTCGACGAGGCCCGCGCTGCGAGACAGCCGGATCTCCGCTGGCAAGCGCCCTAAAGCCGAGCCTTGCCCCGGCTCCGCCATTCAGCCTCGTTGATTGACACCCCGCAAAGCACGACCCTAGAATGAGATTCCACTGCGGGCGTAGCTCAGTGGTAGAGCCCTTGCTTCCCAAGCAAGTTGTCGTGGGTTCGACTCCCATCGCCCGCTCCATCCTAGACAATGTCATACCAGACACAAGAAAACCCCGCATGTGCATGCGGGGTTTTCTATTCTGCCAAGTTTCTGCCAGCCGCTATCCCCCGGGCGCGAGGTTCTTGAGGATGCTCAGAAAGCCCGGCTTCTTCTCGACCTGCGGCACATCGAAGTGCAGGCCGCACTCGGTCTTGTCGAAGCCCGCCCACCGGCCGGCCCGCGGGTCCTCACCAATCTGCACCGGGTGCGTGCAGTGCGTGCAGCCGAGGCTTGGGTAGCCCTGGTCGTTGAGCGGGTTGTAGGGCACGTCGTGCTCAGCGAGGTAGGATCGAGTCTGCGCCTCGTCCCACGCCGCCAAGGGGTTCACCTTCACCAGCCCGAACTTGGCGTCCCACTCGACGATGGCCACTTCCTTGCGCGTCGAGGACTGGTCGCGGCGGATGCCGGTGATCCACGCGTCGAAGTCCTCAAGGGCGCGGGCCGTCGGCTCCACCTTGCGCAGGTCGCAGCACAGATTCGGGTCGCGGGACCAGAGCGCCTCGCCGTACTGCGCAGCCTGCTCCAGCGGCGTCAGCGCTGACTTGAACGCTTGCGGCTCGATGCCGTACCGCTCGGCGACGAGATCACGGAGCGCGTACGTCTCGGGGAACAGGAAGTCCGTGTCCGCGTAGAACACAGAGACCGAGCGGTCCAGCTTGAGCGTCATATCGAGCAGCGCCATGCCGCCCACACCGCCGAAGCTGCACGCCAGTGTGACCTTGCCGGGGAACTGCTTCAGCGCCCACGCCAGTATCTCCTCCGGCGTTGCGCCCTCCAGCCGCCTGTTGGCGTCTTCAAGCTCCTCTGCGGTCCACTGCCTCTTCTGCGGTTCCAGTGTTGCGTTCTGCAAGGGTTCCTCCCAGTTCTGCTCTGTCTCGGCGTACAAAAAAATCGCCCTGGCTCATCCGCCGGGCGATTGCGTGATCTCTGCGTGCGTTCTGTGTAGTCCTAGCCGCTCAGACCCTCCATCCCGGCGGAAGCGGGCATACAACAGCAGCAACACACGCAACTGAAAGCTGTCGCGCTGTTGACAATCGTTTGTGCCTGCCGGGCCAAGGTCATCCGTACCTGCCTATTGATTTGTGACAGAGAATACAAGCGCTCTGAAAGCGTGTCAACCCCTTGTTCCAAATTGCCTTCACTTGCCCCCATCGCCGGGCGTGCCGATAATGGCTGCGCATTCACGACAGGAGAAGGAAATGCTCGCGGTGGTCCAGCGTCACGAGCTCGGCGGAGACGAGCATGTCCTGCCGCTCCTTCTTGAGGCCTACCCTATCGACACCGTCGGCCAGCTTCACTACTTCCTCGTGTTCTGGTGCCAGGCGGGCCGGGAGGCGATGACCGCCGCGATGGGCAAGGACCTCGTCGGCGATATGCTCGCTCTGCTTACCGAGTACGGCATCGACCCGGACCGCTGCCGCCTCGAGGAGTCGGACGGCGATGAGGACCCCAGCATCGGTCCGCCGCCCGACTGGTTCAACCGCAGGGACTAGGCGCCTGCCGACGTGCTACGCCTCCCCTGCAAAATGCGCAATCTCCACAAACGTCCGCGCATCGTCCGACCAATCGAACAGCTTGGCCTCGACAACACGCTCCTCGTCGACCCCCACGACCAGTTGCTGCACGGGGAACATCTTGCCTTCGCCCCACGGGTCCGTCGCGTTCTCTATGTCCACATTGGAGAGATATGACCGGCCATTGGGGTGCGAGTGGTAGATGATGCGCGGTGGCTCATCCGAGTCGATGCCCTGGTTGAAGGCCAGCACGTCCTCCTTGCTGAACACGTACGCCGTCTCAGCACCGCGCATCGACGCCGTCGGGTGGATTCCCTGCGATTGTGCGTTGTGGCAGGGCCGCACTGTCGTTACCGCGTCGCCATCGCGAGGGCCAGCCAGCCAGCCGCAGCATTCGGCCGGAAAGGACTCGCGGGCATGTGCGTATACCTCCTGCAGGATGTCTGGTGGAATGGTCAGGGGCACGGGGATATCGGACATGCGTGACTCCTCGTTGTGGTGCTATTCACCATAGGAGTTGCGCCGTCAGCAGGCAAGTGGAGTCGAGAAAAATCCGACCACGGGCTAACCTTCCGCACGGCAATTCCGTTCCCAACCTTGAACACGTTCTGCTGAAGAAACTTCAGGGGGGAACAATGAAGCGATTCTTGGGAATAGGGGCCTTGGCCCTTACGTTGGCTCTCATAGTGCCCGCCGCCGTGCTCGCCTTTTCGTCGACCCAGGATGACGGGCAGAGGTCGAGGGTCTCCGCCAGCGAGAACGACGGCTCGGCGGACTCCGGCGACAGCGACCCGAAGCCCTGGGCCGGCCTCTACGTCATGGAAGTCACTGAGCGGCTTGCCGAGAAGCTGGAAATTGACGCGGAAGACGGCGTCGCCGTTGTGAAGGTGGTAGAGGACGGACCTGCGGATGACGCGGGCATCGAGCAGGGCGACATCATCGTGTCCATCGGCGACAGCAACATTTCCACGGTGTCAGACGTCCGGGACGCCGTAGGAGCGGCGTCTGTAGGCGACACGCTCGCATTCACCATCAAGCGCGACGGGAGCGAGTCCACCTACAACGTTACCGCCGGCGAGATGCCCGCCGCTGACAGAGGCCGAGGATTTATGCACAGAGGGAAGTCCGGCATCATGGGCCCGTCAGGCGTTGGCGCCGTCATCGCATCGCTCAACGCTGACCTCGCCGAGAAGTTGGAGATCGAGACCGAAGAGGGCGTGGTCATTGTGAAGGTAACCGCAGACGGCCCCGCAGACGACGCCGGTCTGCAGTCGGGCGACGTCATCGTCTCCATTGGTGGAAACACAGTCGAAACCGTCTCCAATGCCGTGACGGCCGTACGCGACGCGGATGTAGGCGACACCCTCACTTTCGTGGTCGACCGCGAAGGCGAATCAGCCAACCTCTCGTTCGACGTCACTGTCGAGGAAGGCTATGGTCTCCGCGGCGCAAGCCTGAACTTGCGTGGGCTCGGAAATTTCCGGGGCGTCCTGTCCGGCGACGAGGAAGGGCCGGTCGACATCACGGTCAGCAAGGTCACGGTTTCAGCGATCGGCGAGGACTCCGTGACGCTGACTCCCACTGAGGATGGCAACGACGACATCACCGCCACGGTTACGAACGATTCCATGATCTTCAAGGACGGCGGGAAGGCCGAACTCAGTGACCTGGCCGTCGACGACGAGGGGTACGCAGTCGTCATTGACGGTGACCTGTCGGTCCTCTTCATCGGCGCCCTGGACGATATTGGCCGCGGCCATAGGCGCTTTGGACGCTTCGGTGGCGACGGTGGTGACGACGCCACTACATCCCGCCGGTTCAGCCGCGGTTTCGGCGGCGGCGCCCTCACGCTGCCGCCCGGATTCTCCGGCGGTCGAGATTTCCTCGGTCCGCTTAGCGGGCTGGAGGGCACGTTGGAGCGTCCGCCGCAGGGTGAGACCACCACGTAGCAGGCCAAAGACCACAGCCCCTCCTAGCAGGAGAGGCCGGTTCACGCCGGCCTCTCCTTTTGCTTTAAATAGAAATCATTGAGCAGGTGTATAGACATAAGGACGTTGCAGCAGGACAATGGTTGCAATACGCGCATTGCCAGACCCTCATCGACCGTGTGGCAACCCGGAACTGATACGGCCGTGGTCTGCAGACGAAGGAGGTTCCATGTTTAGCAGTTCTCTGCTCAGAAAGGTAGCCATTCTGGCCGCCCTGGCTTTGGTCTTGAGTGTGCTCGCAGCCTGCGGCAGTGACACCACCACCTCCACAACCACTACTGCTACGTCCTCTGGGTCCTCTGCTGCACCCCAGCAACCCCAAGCGCCGATGCCCGCTGAGGCGCCCTCGGGCGTCTTAGCTGACGTCGGGGCTCCCCAGGCGCCGGAAGCTCCTCAGGATCCCGTCGTAATCACCCCGCCAAGTATGGTGGAGCCTACGGTCGACCGAGTGGTCATTGCTTTCCCCGCACCTTCCACCGAGGGCAACGACCCGAACTTCGACTTCAGTTCACCACCCAGCGTGCAGCTCCGGCCCATGTATGAGTATCTGGTCGGTGTGAACCCGGAGACCGGCGCCTTTGAGCCGCAGCTCGCCGAAACATGGTCCGTCGAACCGGACGGTTTCGGCTTGCGCTACAAGCTTCGTCAGGGCGTCGAGTTTCACAATGGTTGGGGCACCGTCACGACTGCGGACGTTCAGCACGCGCATTGGAGCATCTCACGGGATGACTCTCTTCACGGCTTGGCAGCCCAGTTTCGCCGGGAGATTACAGAGATTCAACGGATCAACGATCTGGAATTCGTAATCCGACTGAACAAGGCCAACCCCGGCAACTTCAACGGCATCTCCCAGCTTATTGGTGGCTGGGAAATCTCCAGCAAGACCATGTACGACGAAATCGGTCAGCCGACGCTCGCGGAACAGCCAATCGCCGGGACCGGGCCCTACAAGTTCTCTGAACGGCAGCAGGGTCAATACGTCCGGTTTGCGCGGCCCTCCAACCCTCACTGGCGCGTTACCCCTGACTTCCCTGAATTGGAGATCCGCTAGACCTCAGAGGCCTCTACCCGGCTGGCGGCATTGCTGACGGGAGAGATTCACCTGACTCCCATTCCCTCGGACCTGGAAGCCCAGGTGATTAGCTCGGGTGGACGCCTCCTCAGCGGGAACGTCCCAGGTTTCCGCACTTTTTTCAACTTCCAGGGGTCATGGTGGACTGACCACGGGGACCCGTCCTCCGGACGCAAGTTCCCGGACAGCCCTTTGCTCGACCAGAATGTGCGCAAGGCGTTGAGCAAAGCCATCGACCGCGCCGCGCTTAACGAGGCCTTCTTTGGCAACGAGGCGGAGCAAGGGGTCCACAGCCACTTCCATCCCAGCCGGCTTGGCTGGAACCCGGCTTGGGTTGACAGGTTTGACGCCGAATACGGGTACGACCCTGCTGGCGCGCGTGCGGCCCTGGCGGAAGCGGGCTACAACGCCGACAACCCGTTGGAGACGAACCTGCACCTGATCAACCTCACCACGTACGCCGGTTCTCTTGACCTCATTGAGTCCGTGTCTGGGTTCTACTCCGACATTGGTGTGAAGGCAAACCTGATCACCCTGGACCCGGCCACAAGGAACGCCAAGTCCCGCGCCCACGAGTTCGACAACCACATCGGCCCCGTCTCCACGTCATCGGACATATTCCTGGCCTCGCGGGTCTATATGACCTCGTCCCACCCGGTGGCGGGCAACTATCAGGATGCGGAGATCAACGGGTACTACACGGAAGCCACGTCAACATTGAGCTTGGAAGGTCAGGACGCCGCGCTTCGCAAGTTGGGTGACCGTTCCTTCGGTCTCAACCAGTCAATCCCACTGTTTTGGATCCCGGCAAAGATTGCGATTGACCCCAGCGTCGTTGCGGACTACGTGTTCCCCGGCAACATCTCCGGCACTTGGACGCACATGTACAACATCCAGGCTGCCCAGTAGCCTGAGTTTCACAGCAACTAACGGTAACGCCCCTGGGGGTACGCCTCCGGGGGCGTTTCTTTATGCAACCGCCTCAGGTATAATCGCGGCAATTTCAGCAGCTCCGTCCGGCCTTCAGCAGATCGGGCAAGCCGTTAGGGACAGTTGGGGGGCCACGATGGGCAAGCGGGCATGTCTAGTTTTTGCCGCAGCAGCGCTGGCGTTGGGCGCTCTGGCTGGCTGCGGTGTTGAGGAGGAGCGGGTCACCGAGCAGGCGCCCACGCAGGATTCAACCCCGGCTCTCCAGACGCCAACGGCAGTAGTGGCAGTGCCAGCCACACCCATCACGCCGCCGCCGATCATCCCCACTGCGGTGCCAACAGCCAGCCCTGAGCCTGTCGGCAGCGCGACCCCGATGCCGTCGTCAACGGCGACACCCGCCACAGCCGTGCCCGCCCCGATGGAGACCCCCATCTCCGTTGCAGCACCCAGCGAGGACGCTACCGTCACCGTTCCGATCCTTGTGCCCGTGGTAGAGCGTGTGGTGTTTGCGCAGCCAGCCCCATCAGCAGAGGGGTGGGACCCCAACTTTGACTTCGGCCCGCCGGATGACGTGCAGACCCGTCCAATGTATGAGCACCTTGTCGAGGTCGACCCCGTCACGGGCGCCTTCCAGCCGGCGCTTGCCACGGCATGGAGCTTCGAGCCGGGGGGCCTCGGCATCCGCTTTCAGCTACGCGAGGGTGTTCAGTTCCACGGCGACTGGGGCGAATTCACCGCCAAAGACGTCGTCCATACCAACTGGAGCATCTCTCGGGAGGGCTCCGGCAACAACGCGTCCGTCTACTTCCGCTCTATAGTGAAGGAGGTGGAGGCCGTGAACAACTATGAAGTCGTCATCCGGATGACGCAGTCGGATACGGACTTCCCGCGTGCGATTGCGCCCCTTCAGGGCGCGTTTGCACTCACCAGCAAGGCCAACTACGACGAGGTGGGGCAACCGGCGCTTACGGGACCGCCGTCGGCGGGGACGGGCCCCTACATGCCCGTGGAGCGGGCTCCCGGAGAGTACATCATTTATGAGGAGGCCCCTCATGAGCACTGGCGCGGGCCTGTCGATTTTCCGGAAATGGAGATCCGTTGGGTCGATGACGACTTGGTCCGCCTTGCCTCACTGCTGGCAGGTGAGGTGCACATTGCACCCATCGCCCCCGGCGAGGAGCGAGCCGCTGTCGAACAAGGCATGGTGATGGTGCAGGGCAGCGCGCCGGACACCCGCATCTATCTGGACTTCATGGGGTCGTGGTGGAATACCCACGGGGACCCATCGTCCGGGCGGAAGCACTCCCACAGTCCGCTGTTGGACCGGAATGTCCGCGCCGCCATGAGCAAGGCCCTGGACCGTGACGCCATCAACGAATTCATTTTTGAGTTCGCCGGAGACAATGCAGTGTCTGGCCATTTCCATCCCTCGCGGCCCGGCTGGAACGACGATTGGGCAGAGCGCTTCCCGGAGGAGTACAGCTACGACCCGGAAGGCGCCCGTGGATTGCTGGCTGCGTCCGGTTACTCCCCGTCCCACCAGCCGCAGGTCGACCTGTATTACGGCGCCCTTCCGGCTTACCCCTGGGGTAATGATCTAATCGAGGTCGCAGGCGCGTTCTTCCTTGACGTTGGGGTCAGGGTCTCTTTCGTTGTCATGGACGAGACGGAGCGCAACGATCTGGCGCTGGCGCACGAGTTCGACAACCGGGTCAACCTCGTTGTGACTTCCACAACGCTGCTGGAAGCCGGCCGGCTGCATATGACGTCACTGGACCCGGTCGCCGGCAACCACCAGGACGCGCACATCAACGCCGCATACAACGCGGCAGCAGCCGCGCTGTCGCCGGAGGACCAGGATGAAGCGTTCCGGGCTCTAGGCGACCTGGTATTCGAGGAGTACGCGCACATCCCGCTCTTTTGGCTTCCGACGTGGGTGGCTGTCAACCCGGACATCGTCAGCAGCTACACATTCGCGGGCAATGCCTCGGGCAGCTGGGGGAGCTTCTACAGCATCGGAGCGGTGGAGAAAGAGCAGTGAAGCGCGCCTTAACAGGACAGGAGTGAAGGGGCGCCCCGTCCAAATTGACGCCCTTACCTCGCGCGTGTATGCTCGCCCGCAATAGCCAGACTGGCTGCAACCGCGACGACGGAGGGAAAGAACATGCTGACCAAGGAAGAAAACCGGTACATGACGGAGACCGGTCCGGGCACGCCGATGGGCGACTTCATGCGCCGTTTTTGGCACCCGGTGCTGCTCTCTGAGGAGTTGCCGGAGCCCGACTGCCCGCCCAAGCGGACCAAGATCCTGAGCGAGGAACTCATTGCTTTCCGCGACACCAATGGGGACGTGGGCCTTGTGGACAACTACTGCCCACACCGCAGGGCGAGCCTCTTCTTCGGCCGCAACGAGGAAGCCGGACTCCGCTGTGTGTATCACGGCTGGAAGTTCGACGTGAACGGCGACTGCGTCGACATGCCCTCGGAGCCCGCCGAGTCCAACTTCAGGGAAAAGGTCAAGATCAAGTCCTACCCCTGCCGAGAGGGCGCCGGCATGGTCTGGGCCTACATGGGCCCGCCGGAACTCCAGCCGGAAATGCCCAAGCTGGAATACCTGGACATGCCGGAGGACCAGTATGTCTCCACCAAGGTGATGTATGAGTCCAACTACGTCCAGGTCATTGAGGGTGAGATCGACACCGTCCACGCGTCCATCCTCCACAGCAACCTGAATTCGCTGGCCAAGTCGGACACCGCGACCACCATTGGCGGGCGCTATTCCTACCGCGACCGGCCGGCGCGCTTCTTCGTCGAGGACACGGATAGCGGCATCCTCATCGGCGCGCGCCGCAACGCTGAGGAGGACAGCTACTATTGGCGCATCTCTCGCTTCCTTTATCCCTACATCACCATGATCCCCCGCGAACCGCATGGCTCGGCCCGGTCCGGCCTCATCGTCCCCATCGACGACGAGAACTGCTGGTTCTTCTGGGTCCGCTGGAACCCCTACCGCCCGCTGGACGCAGAGGAGGTCCGCGCCTACGAGCTGATGAAGGCCAGCCTCGCCCCCGTCACGTACATGGGCCAGGCCAACAAGCGCAACGACTACATGATCGACCGCGAGATGCAAAAGACGGTGAACTACACCGGCATCCCGCAGAACAACGCCCGCGCCCAGGACGCCGCCATGACGGACAGCATGGGGACCATCGTCGACCGCTCCCACGAGCACCTCGGCACCACGGACATGGCGATCATCCGCATGCGCCGCCGCCTGGTGCAGGGCGCGCGGGAGCTTGAGGAAGGCATCGAGCCGTACGCCGCCGGCCACCCGGAGGTGTTCGCGGTCCGCTCCGGCGGCGCCGTCCTCCCCCGCGACGTTTACTTCACGGAAGACCCGTCCGTGCAAGACGACATCTTCGTGCGGTAGGACACTTGGCTAGGTACAGAAGGAGCTCCCGGCGTGGCAGCCGCGCCGGGGGCTCCTTCTACTGTTGATGCATCTACGCGAGTCAGGAGCCGTCGCCGGTGGGCGACGGCTTCCCGGTTCGCAGCATCCCATGCCCGCGCAACCACATGTCGCGCAAGCGACTGCGGTACGACGAGGCGTGGCCGCGCAAGAAAAGGCGGTCGCGGCCCGCCGGCGTCTCCCCGCAGCCGCAAACGCACGGCCCGCCGTTCGCGCGCTTCCACAAGCGCTCATCATAAGCGGCGGCCTCGTCAACAAGGACCGGCTTGCCACTGACACGCATGGACTCGACCACTGCAGCGACATTGTCCCATTGAGGCTGCGCGGTCACATAGCGCACACCCTCTTCCGCGACTTTGGCGGGCGGGCGCGGTGCACGGTTTGCCCAGGGAAGGTTCTGGTAGGGGTAAACATATGCAGGACCCTTGCTGGAGGAAACGGCGCGTTTTGGCCGCCAATCGGGCTCGTGGCGGAGCCTGTCCCGGACGTCGACTGCCTGGGCGATAAATGCGCTGTCGGCCACGTTGGGCAGCATCGGCAGGTTGGCTTGCTTCACCATCTCCATCACATGCCTGCGGAGCGCGGCGTTGATGGCTGTCTGGTAGTTCGACCTGCCGTCGGAGGCGTCCTGCCGGAACCACTCCAGCACGTCGGCGTCCAGCCGCAGAGTGATCTGCACTTTAGGCGGCTTGTAGAAGAGGCCGCTTACGGCGTTGTCCCAGACTTCCAGGCCCGTGGCCTCCGGTATGTCGGACAGGTCTATATCGCTATCCGGCAACGCCGCCAGCTTTGCCAGATCCGCCTTCTGTTTGGCCGTCAGTCTAGGTGCGTGTTTGTTCATACCATCGCTTTTCGCGGGATGTCATACGCCTTGCGGAAATAAGCCTGCCAATTGCTCCAGCTTCAACCTCGTCGATTCGTCCGGTATGAATAACCACGATGTACGCATTGCCTATCATTCCAAAACTGTGCCACCGCTGCTCACCCCCATGCCAGTCCTCCCGAATGCGGAGGAATCCATCGAAGAACACATGCACAGCCGTCTCAAAGTCGATGCCGTGCTTGCTCAGGTTCGCGGCGTTCTTGGCTTCGTCCCATTCCCAGGGCACTAGTCCCTCTTCGTAGTGACATTAGTGTAGTTACATGCAATTGAATTGTCAAGACATGGAGCTACACGTCATCGCGTCTAAAGCGGCTCGTTTGCGCGCTGGCGCCCGAGCAGCCACCACTCCAGGCTATCATGCAGCGCCATCCACGACGCCTCGATGATGTTGGCTGAGCAGCCCATCGTGTGCCACCTCGACTCGCCGTCCGTGGATTCCACGAGTACCCGCACCACGGCGCCCGTGCCCGTCCCCTGGTCGACGACGCGCACCTTGTAGTCCAGCAGCCGGACAGTTTCCAGTTCCGGGTAGAACGAGAGCAGTCCTTTGCGCGCCGCCTGGTCCATGGCGTTTACCGGGCCGTTGCCGCTCGCAGCAGTGTGGATGACCTGCCCGTTTACCTGCACCTTCACCGTCGCCTCGCACGCGACGCTGTCGGCATCGACGTCAGCCGGCCGGCGGTGCTTCTCCACGATGACCATGAAGTCCACCAGGTCAAAGGGCGGCCTGTAGTCCGGCATGGACCGGCGCACGAGCATCTCAAAGGACGCTTCTGCACCCTCGTACTGGAAGCCCGTGTTCTCCTTTTGCTTGATGGCGGCCAGGATGTCCAGCACAACCCCATTTTCGATGGTCTCCCGAGAGTCGTAGATGCCCATCTCCACCAGCTTCTGCACGACGTTGGCCCGGCCCGCCAGCTCGGATACGAGGATGTGGTTGGTGTTGCCCACCAGACCCGGCGCGACGTGCTGATAGCTCTCTTCCAGCTTGGCCACCGCCGAGGCATGGAGCCCCGCCTTGTGCGTGAATGCGCTGGCCCCCACGTATGGCTGGTAGGGGTTGGGCGTCCGGTTCACGATCTCACTGACGAAGTGCGACACCTCCATCATGCTCTTGAGCTGCTCCGCCGAGACGCACTCGTAGCCCATCTTGAGCTGCAGGTCGCCGATGACGGAGATGAGGTTGGCGTTGCCGCACCGCTCGCCGTAGCCGTTCACCGTGCCCTGCACCTGCGTCGCGCCGGCCATCACTGCGGCCAGCGCGTTGGCCACCGCGACCTCGCCGTCGTTGTGAGGGTGGATGGCAATTTCCGCCTCCGGTACGCTCTCCCTCACCTTGGCGACTATGGCCGAGACCTCATGCGGCAACGCCCCTCCGTTGGTGTCGCAGAGGACCACCCTGTCAGCCCCGGCTGCGGCTGCGGCCCGTACGCACTGCAGTGCGTACTCCTCATTGGCCTTGAAGCCGTCAAAGAAGTGCTCAGCGTCCAGGAGGACGGTCTTGCCGTGCCTCTTGAAGAAGGCCACGCTGTCGGAGATCATCGCCAGGTTCTCTTCCAGGTTGGTCTCCAGGATGTGCGTGACGTGCATGTCCCACGTCTTGCCGACCATGGTCACGACGGGCGTGTTCGCCTCCATGGCGTGCCGCAGCGTTGGGTCTGTCTCCGCCGAGCCGTTGGCGTGCCGGGTGCTGCAGAACGCCGCCAGCTTGGCGTGCCGCAGCTCCAGTGACTGCGCCTGCTGGAAGAACTCCGCGTCTTTCGGGTTGGCCCCCGGCCAGCCGCCCTCGATGTAGTCGATCCCCAGATCGTCCAGCTTCCGGGCAATCTTCAGCTTGTCCTCGACAGAGAGCGACATGCCCTCCTGCTGCGTCCCGTCCCGCAGCGTGGTGTCGTAAAGTTCAATCTTTGCCATACCTGTTCCCCTATTCGGCGCCTGATGCGCCCGTCTGTTGCGCACAACAAAAGACCCGTCCCACCAAGGGACGGGCTCTCACCCGCGGTACCACCCTTATTCCTCCCCTCAGGGAGACGCTTGGAGGGCGCCATCACGCCCCTTCCCGGTAACGGCGGGATACCGTTGCGCCTACTGCCCGTTTCAACGCAATGCTCGGGAGGGATTTTCGGCGGGCGCTCACCTGTCCGCTCTCACCATACCGGACTCGCTGAAGGCTGCATCCCCGGCTACTCGTCTCCGTCAACGCAAACTTAGGCTAGCACGAGTGTGCGGCACCGGTCAAGGAACGGCGTATTTAAGCCAACCCTGCGGTTTTTCGCTGGCATTGCCGCACTACCGCTGTGCGATAATGCCTGTACTCCCGCAGAGGTGCTCCGTGACCCTGAAACGCGCTCCGACATTCGCCCAGCGGCTGCGAGATTTTCGCCGAGTCCTGCAGCTCGAGGAGCGGCGCGGCTATGCCGACCGCGCAGTCGTTGGCGGCCTCGGCCGTTTCCTCGATCGCTGGCGAGCCGAACTCACGGAGGAGGAGGCCGACTCCCTGCCGCCGAGCCTCACAGCCGCGCTCGCGCAACGCCGGTACCACGACCTTTCGGCGGAGCTGCGGGAACGCTGGGTCCACGAGGCCCTCACCGCGCTCGGCGATCACGCCGCCGCCTTGGAGCCGCCACCAAAGGAGCGTCCTCCCCGTGCCGTAACACCACGCAAACTCACCCCGCCGCCCGCCGCGCCAACGCTCGATTCACCGCCAACCATCGTCCGAGGCGTAGGGCCCGGCATCGCGGCCAAGCTGGAGAACCTCGGCATCACCAGCGTCAACGACCTCTTGCGACACTACCCCTCGCGGCACCTCGCCGTAACCAGCGTCTCCGAGCTTGAGGGGGCACAGGAGACCGCCATTGCCGGCACGGTGTGGAGCGTTGGACGCCGGGGCTTCGGTCACGGCCAGCAGATGCAGGCGACGGAGGCCGTCGTTGGTGACGCCTCCGGCAACATTCAGGTCGTGTGGTTCAACCAGCCATTCGTCGCCCGGTACGTCAGCAGCGGCGACCGAATCCTGGTCAGCGGTTACTTCCGCGCCTACCGCGGCAGGCCTACTCTGGAAGCCAACAACTTTGAAGTCCTTCAGGAAGACGCTGACCCGCTCATGCCAGGGAGCCTCGTGCCCGTCTATCCCGCCACCAAAGGCCTCACACAACGCACGCTACGCCGGATCGTCGGCAACGCTCTCGACGCGTGGCTGCCCCGGCTCGCTGAACTGTTGCCTGACGACGTCCGTGAGCGGCAGCGGCTGCTGCCACTGCCAAAGGCCCTTGGCACGTACCACCGGCCGGAATCCGTTGAAGCCAAAGAGGAGGCCCGCCGCCGCCTCGCCTTCGATGAGATGATCGTACGGCAGCTTTTCCTGCTGGCCCGCAAGCACAACTGGCAGGAGGCGCCCGCCGTCCGGCTGCCGATGCACGTCGAGGTCCTCCGATCCTACGTCGACGCGTTGCCGTTCAAGCTAACCCGCGCCCAGCGCCACGTTCTGCGCGAGACGTTGGACGACATTGCGGAGGCGAAGCCGGCCCATCGCCTTGTGGAGGGCGATGTGGGCAGCGGCAAGACGGTTGTCGCCCTTGGCGCGATGCTCAATGCTGCTGCCCATGGCTACCAGGCCGCAATGATGGCCCCCACGGAGCTCCTTGCAGAGCAGCATTTTCAGACCGTTTCCAATCTGCTCGTGGGGTTCCAGAGGCCCATCAACGCGCCCAACCGCATCGCGCTTTACATCGACCCGCTGCCGCGCCCAGTCGTCGTTGGCCTGCTCCTCGGCAGTCACACGCAGCGGGAGAAGGCGGCCCTCCGCCGAGAGGCCCGCGACGGTGGTGTCGACATCCTCGTGGGCACCCACACGTTGCTGCAAGAGGCCACCGCCATCCCCAACCTCGCGCTGGCCGTGGTCGACGAGGAGCACCGCTTTGGTGTCGCTCAGCGCAACGCGCTCATGGGGAAGGGCGGCCTGCGCCCCCACCTCATCAGCATGAGCGCCACACCTATCCCTCGAAGCCTTGCCCTCACGGTCTACGGCGACCTGGACATTTCGACCATCGACGAGCTCCCGCCAGGCCGTAGGCCCAACCGCACGCGCTGGCTCCGGCCCGACGAGCGCGATCAGGCGGTCCGGTTCATCCGGAAGGAGGTCCGCGAGGGTCACCAAGCCTTCGTCGTCTGCCCAATCATCGAGGAATCCGAGTCGCTGCAAGTCAGCGCGGCGGTAGAGGAGCACCGGCGCCTGTCTGACGAAGTCTTCCCACATTTGCGCGTGGGCCTGCTGCACGGCCGCATGTCCCTGCCCGAAAAGAACGCCGCAATGGACAGCTTCCGCGATGGCGGGCTCGACATCCTCGTGTCAACGCCCGTGGTGGAGGTGGGCGTCGATATTCCCAACGCAACCGTGATGATGGTTGAGGCCGCCGACCGCTTCGGCCTCTCCGCGCTGCACCAGCTTCGCGGCCGCGTTGGCCGAGGTGAGGCGCCCGGCTACTGCATCCTCATGGCTGACGAAGTCAGCGACACCACTCGCATGCGCCTCGAGGTCCTCGAGGAGGAGACTGATGGCTTCCGCGTGGCTGAGGCCGACCTCCGCCTCCGCGGCCCGGGCGAACTCGCCGGCACGCGGCAGAGCGGCCTGCCCGATCTCCGGCTCGCGGACCTGCACGATGTTGATCTCGTGACCGCTACCCGTGACGAGGCAAACACAATCCTCACCCGCGACCCGCAATTGCAGGAGGACGAGCACCGCCTCCTCTCGGAGACGGTTGCGCGGCTTGCCGCGCGCATTGCCGAGCAGCCATAGCTGATGCTGCCTTTCCACTTGCGCGGGGGATTGCTGTATACTTTACCTACCAGGCACACGCCGATTGGTGACCGTGCCCACCTTTGATCCGGCGGTGAGCTACCCCTTGCCGCAAAGCGTGAGTGAGTATGCACGTTCGTGACCTTGTTGCGGCCCGCGTGACTGAGGCCCTCAACAAAGCGCAGACAGATCAGGCCCTTCCCACTGTTCCGGCACCCGGCAGCATCGTGGAACGCCCGCAGAACCCTGAGCACGGCGACTTCGCCAGCAGCGCTCCGCTCAAACTCGCCCGCACCATGCGTATGGCCCCCATGGACATCGCCCAGGCCCTCGCCGACTGCATTGCCATCGACCGCGAGATCGCGACAGTGGAAATTGCACCGCCCGGCTTCATCAATTTCACCCTCTCACCCGAGTGGCTGCAGCAACAAGTCGAAACGATACTCAAGGCAGGCGAGTCTTTCGGTTCCACGGACGCGGGCGCGGGCAAGCGTGTGCAGGTAGAGTTCGTCAGCGTCAACCCGACGGGCCCTGTCCACGTCGGCCACGCACGCGGCGCGGTCATCGGCAGCGTGCTCGCGTCGAGCCTCGCCGCCGCCGGCTACGAGGTCTCCCGCGAGTACTACCTGAACGACGCGGGCAGCCAAATAGACCTCTTCCACCAGTCACTGTTCGCCCGGTACGCACAGACGCTCGGCCGGGACGTCGAGTTGCCCGCCAGTGGGTACCAGGGCGACTACATGACGGAGTTCGGCGCGGATCTCGCGCAGGCCCATGGCGACGCCTTCCTGCAGATGCCCGAGGACGAGGGCGTCCGCGCAGTCGGCGTCATCGGCATCGAGCGCATGATTAAGAATATCCGGGACGACCTCGCCGCCCTCCGCGTCGAGTTCGACGTGTGGTTCAGCGAGCAAAGCCTCTTCGAGGCATCTGATTACGACACCGCCATGTTGATGCTCCGCGAGGGCGGGCACGTGACGGAGCGCGAGGGCGCGACGTGGTTTGTGTCCACCGCTCTCGGCGAGGACAAGGACAACGTTCTCATCCGCTCCAACGGCCTCCCTACCTACTTCGCCTCTGACGCCGCTTACCACTACAACAAATTCGTGGTGCGCAGCTTTGACCTCGTGACGGACATCTGGGGAGCGGACCACCAGGGCCACGTGAATCGCGTCAAGGCCGTCGTGGGCGCTCTCGGCGTGGACCCCGACCGGCTCAACATCATCATCGGCCAGATGGTCGCCCTGAAGCGCGGCGGCGAGTCCGTGCGAGCGTCCAAGCGCACCGGCGACATCATCACATTGCGCGAGCTCGTCGACGAAGTGGGCCCTGACGCCTGCCGCTACTTCTTCCTGTCGCGCTCGGCCGAGGCCCAGATGGAGTTTGACCTGGAGCTCGCCACCAAGGAGTCCCAGGAAAACCCCGTCTACTATTTGCAGTACGCCCACGCTCGAATCGCCGGGATCCTTCGCAACGCGCGCGAACGGGGGCTCGACTTCGCTGAGGGAGACGTGCACTTGCTCCGCGAGCCCGAGGAGCTCGCGCTGGTACGCCAGCTCCTTCTCTTGCCCGAGATCATCGAGACCATCGCCGAGACGATGGAGCCGCACCGGCTGCCCCACTACACGCTGGAGCTAGCCACCGCCTTTCACTGGTTCTATGACCAGTGCCGCGTCATTTCCGACGATGAGTCACTCACAAAGGCAAGACTCAAGCTGGTGGAGGCGTCACGGATTGGTCTGGCGCGGTGCCTGTCGCTGATGGGCATGGCCGCGCCCGAGCAGATGTAGCGCGATGAGCGAAGGGAGACACACCATCACCAACCGCAGGATCGCCATCACACTCCTCTGCCTCCTCATCGCACTCGCCGCCGGCGGCGGCTACCTCTACATCGACGAGCGCACCACGAGGAACCACCTGCAGCAGTCCCTCCACGACGCAGACCAAGCTCTCGCCGTCGAGCGGGAGGCCCGCAAGGAAGTCGAGATCCACAACCTCACTCTCCTCCAAGACAACACGGCCCTCACCTCGTCTCTCGCCGGCGTCAACGCCCAGCTCACCACAGCCGCGGACCTGGAGACCCAGCTCCGCAGCGAGATTGAGAACGCCGCCGACCGCTACGCCACGCTCACCAAAACGAAGGATAGCATCGACAACGAGCGCCGCGAGCTCTTCGCCGAGAACCAAACGCTCATCGCCACCCACGGCGACATCGCCACCCTGGAGGCCAAAAAACTCGATGTCCTCAGCGCCATCGCGGCCCTCGAGGACAGACGGCGCGCCCTCATCATCCCGGTAACACACACCGAGGGCTTCGCCTGCACCGGCTCCATGGAACCCAAGATCACCTGCCTCGACACCGCCACGTGGCTCACCAACCCTGAACCCCACGAGGTAGTCGTCGGCAGCGTCATTGCTTTCAACTCATCGGTCTGCTGGGACGAGGAAGACACTAGCTTCATCGCGCACCGCGTCATAGACATCGACGTCCGCGCCAGACAGGTCGACTACCGCCATCTCCCCCAGTTCTACGCCCGCCAGAACAACTACCTCACCAAGGGCGATGCCAACCCCGACACCGACTGCTGGGTCCCGCACGCGGCCGTCGCCGCCTATATCATCGAGCTCCACAAGAACACGCGGCCCGAGAACGCCTGGCTCCGCGACAGCGTCAACGCCGCCAAACGCGACTTCTTCCGCGCTCTCGACGACCACCAGGCCAAATACGACCACTATGTCGAGCTCCGCAACCTCCACAACTGCCCGGCCAGGGTCAGCCAGCCCTGCACCCGGTCTGACACCGACTTAATCCGCGCCTTCAACGCCGAGGAAAGAGCATCCACCATCCTCGATATCGAGAGGAGTCACTACACGTGCTGGATCAAAGTCGCGAGATCATCCTCCCCGTCTACTTTGCATGGAGACATCTGCGGGATCAACAGGGACTTCCTGCTCACCCAACGGACAACATGAGACACCACAAACACCCGCCACAGGCCCTTCAACAGGCTCAGGGGGAACGGCAGGGTCAACCGCCGCCGGGGGCAGCGGCATGATGAGCCGTCAGCCGGCGCAGGCCCCGGTGCGCGCCGGCATGCTCAGCGGAGGAGTCGCCGCTGTCGCCGCCGCCCTACTCTCGCTCCCGCTGGAGTCACCCCACGACGGGCTTCTGAACACGGTCAGCGTCGTTGTCATAACACTTATCGCTGGGGGCGTGGCCGGGTTCGCCTGGAAGCTCATTCCCGCCGGCCGGCCACGCACGATTCGCTTTTTCGCTCTCATGCTGCTCGGCTTTGCCCTGACCGCGGGCGCGACTGCGTTGGCGCAAACGCAGTTGGAGCGGGCCGTATCCTTTGGGCTGCCCATCGCGGCGCTGGTGGCGGTCATCATCAGCGGCGGCGTGCCGCTGCTTGCCGACAAGGGCCGCGCGTTGCCGTGGTGGCTGGCGCTGGCTGCGGTCGTGGTCGCGCTGGCTGTGGGCATCGCGCTGGGAGGCCAAGGCGACCAGGAGAGCGGGGAGCTGGAATTGCCGCCGCGCACTGCTGACTTTCAGCCCCACCTCAACGTTATCCTACACGGATGACTCCACGGCTGGACTGCGGTCAGAACACTAGAAAGGCAAGAATGTCGATGTTCAACGCAACCTTCGGGCGACTCATGACCCTTGCTCTACTCTCGGTGATCCTGCTCATCACGTTTGCAGCCTGCGGCGGCGATTCGGACGACGATACGGCCCCGGCGGAGCAGCCGTCCGCTTCCACCTCTATCGCGCCGGCCGCCGAACCGACGACCGCGGCACAACCCGTCGAGGAGCCGACCACAGCGCCGGCGCCCACAGCCGTGCCAACTGAACCAGCGCCCGAGCCACGGGTGACGGGTGAGGTTGACGGCATCACCTTCATCGTGGGCGCGGGGTCGGAGGCCACGTTCACCGTCGGCGAGGTGCTCACCAGCGTGCCGCTGCCCATCGAGGCCGTCATGCGGACTGAGGATCTCTCAGGCGAGGTCTATCTGGACGGCCGCGAATCCCGCGTAAGCATCAACCTGCAGACACTGTCCAGCGACCAGGAATTCCGCGATCGATGGGCCCGCAGCCGCCTGTTTGGTCAGCACCCCACCGGCACGTTCATCCTGCCCACCGCCATTCCTCTGCCGGAGGGCTTCACAGAGGGCGAGACGGTGAACACGGAGGTGACCGGCACGCTGGAGCTGCTGGGGCAAACGTTCCCCGTTACCTTCGAGATTCAGGCGCGGGACGATGGGGATGTCGTGGTCATCCTGGGGAAGACGACATTCACGTGGGATGACTTCAACATCGAGAAGCCGACCGCCCGGTCTGTGGTGTCGATCGAGGACGAGGTGCGGGTGAACGTGCTGATCAGCGCGAGGCCGGTGTAGGGGCGCTCAGCTTACCTCGCCCCCGTCGTCGAAGCCGCCCAGCTCGAGGTACTTTGCGCCGAGGGCTACGTAATGGTCCGCGTTGCGCTTGAAGCGCTCGATGTGGCGGTCCGTGACCTCGCCCTTGACCTCGGCCGGGACGCCCGTCATGAACGTGCGCGGCGGCACCTTGGCGTTCTCACGCACAACTGCGCCTGACGCGATGATGGAGTAGTCGCCGATCTCCGTCAGCCCGCCGTTGACCACCGCGCCGTTGCCGATCACTACGCCGTCGCCCACCTTGTCGGCGTGGCAGAGCACCCTATGGCCCATCACTACGTTGTCGCCGATGACCGCGCCGCGACCGTCGGTGTGGATGGTACTGTTGTCCTGGATGCAGGTGTTCTTGCCTATCAACACCTTGCCGATGTCGCCGCGGATGACCGTGCCGGGCCAGACGCTGCTGCCAGCGCCGATCTCCACGTCGCCTATGACGTAGGCGAACTCACTGACGAAGGCCTCCGGGTGGATCCTGGGCGTGAGCCCGTTCCATGAGCGTATCATCTGTCGTCGTACTCCCTGGTCAGATTGCGAGATTGCGAGGCGCGGGCTACTTCAGCCACGGCATGAACTTGCGCCATTCATCGAGGATTGCCCTGCGATGGAACATGGCGTAGGGATTGGGCTTGGGGGCGCGGGGTTCAGTGCGGAGGGCCATTCGGGCTTCCCTAGGGGTGTTTCCGGCTTTCTTATGGTTGCAGGGGATGCAGGCGCTGGTGACGTTTTCCCATGTATGGGGGCCGCCTCTGTGGCGGGGCATTACGTGGTCGATGGTGAGATCTTTGGTCTGCTTGCCGCAGTATTGACAAGTGTAGCCGTCTCTCAAGAACACCTCCTGTCTTGAGAGGCGTCTTTGCTGGACCGGTCGCTTGACCATGTAGATGAGCCGGATGACGGAGGGGACGTCAACTTCCTGCTGCGTCGTGTGGATAACGCCCCTGCCGTTCTCCAGCATTTCCGCCTTGCCCCGGCCAAGGAGCACAACCGCACGGCGGACGTTGCAAACGTTCAGAGCCTCGTAGTTCTGGTTCAGCAACAGTACCGGCAGCTCAAGGGCGCCCACTTGCGGCCTCCCCACTGGTATGGTTCCTGACAGCGACATAGTAGCAGAACTAGCGACTCTGCCCAACTCCCCCGACCGGCTACACCCCCGTCAGCGCGCGCGTGGCATCCAAGAGCTCTCGCACGCGGTCCGTGGACGGGGCCTCTGCGTAGATGCGGATGAGCGGCTCCGTGCCCGAGAAGCGCACGACGGCCCACTCGCCGCCCTCCATGCGGTAGCGGATGCCGTCGACGGCGTCGATGCCGACGACGGGGGCGCCCGCGAGCTGGTTGGGCGACATCTCGTGCAGGCGGTTCTCCACGGCGGCACGCTCCGAGCCATCGAAGACGACGTCCAGACGGTCGTAGTGGTGCGGGCCCACGAGGTCGTAGATCTCCTCTATGACGGCCGAGAGGGTCTTGCCCTTTCGCGCCACCAGGTCCAGCAGGAAGAGGGCGCTGAGGACGCCGTCGCGCTCCGGGATGTGGCCGCGAAAGCCGAAACCGCCGCTCTCCTCGCCGCCGATGAGCGCGTCCGTCTCCAGCATGAGCGGCGCGATGTACTTGAAGCCGACGGAGGTCTCGTGCACGGGCACGCGGTAGCGCTCGCCCAGCCGCAGCACCATGTTGCTGGTGGTCAGCGATTTCACGAGCGGGCCGCGAAAGCCGCGCACCTCCAGCATGTAGTAGGAGAGCAGGGTGAAGACCTGCAGCGCGGTGATGTACTCGCCGGAGCCGTCAATCGCGCCGACGCGGTCGGCGTCACCGTCCATGGCGACGCCGACGAGGGCGTTGGAACTGCGGACGGCCTCTCGGAGCGGGTCCAAGTTGCGCTCGATGGGCTCCGGGTTGTGCATTCCGGGGAAGGCGGGGTTGATCTCGCCGCGGACCTCGGTGAGGGTGGTCGCGCCGCCGGAGAGGAGGTCGCTCAGGTAGCCCGCGCCCGCGCCGTGCATCGCGTCAACGGCCACGCGGCAGCCGACGGCCCGGAGGGCGTCGAGGTCCACCAAGCGCGCGACGTGGGCGATGTACTCGGGCGCGGGGTCAATGTCCGTGACAAGGCCGGCGTCCTTCGCGGATTGGAGCGGGAGGCTGCGGACCTCTCCCGCGTCCTGGACTCGCTGGATCTCCGCCTCAAGGGCCGAGAGCACCTCGGGCGGGGGGCTTCCTCCAGAGCTGCCGCGGTACTTGAAGCCGTTCCATTGCGACGGGTTGTGGCTGGCGGTGATCATGACGCCGCCGGCCGCGCCGTAGTGCACGAGGTTGTAGCCGACGACGGGCGTCGGCGCGGGGGCGGTGCAGCGGAAAACGCGCAGGCCGTTGCCAGCGAGCACCTCGACGACGGCGTCAGCGAACTCCGCGGACTGGAAGCGGGTGTCGTAGCCAACGATGATGGGCTCACCACTGAGCCCCTGCTGCGCGTGGTAGTCGGCGACGCCCTGGGCGCAGAACCGGACGTTCTGGAAGGTGAACTCCTCAGCGATGATGGCGCGCCAGCCGTCTGTGCCGAACCTCAAGCGGACGTTGGTAGGGGGCATGCATCTCCTCCGGGCAATCTGTGGATGCTAGTGGGCTGCCGGGTGGGACAGCGTCACAAGGATGGTAGTGCATCCGGCGGGGTTGCGCCAAGGCCAGGGATGTTAATGGGAGCGGCCATGGCGGACACCTAGGATTCGATTCGATTCGAGTCGCTCCATGTGAAGTTCTGCAGAACGAGTCCCCTATGAAATGGGCATCTGCAGATACGACTCGATTGAACAGGGAGAGAGGGTACCGAGCCTTGACGAGCCGCCTACGAGTTACAAAGGACTGCGTTTTGGTGCAGTTTTGTGTCGCTCTTTCGGTACTCGGGGTGGTTGCGCGCCCGATGTTCTCGTGGTGGTTGCGCTTGGATGCGTATGTCATGGACTGAGGGTAGCGGGGGCGGCGGGTTCTGCGCGAGGGGGTTGTGTCAGGGTGGGGGAGAAACGCGGGGACGCCACCCCGCGTCCGCCCTTGCCCTGGGTTCCCGCCCCCGTATCGGGGTACGGGGCAAGCTTCGCGGGAACGACGGGGGGGGAGCGGATGCGGCGAAGAGGGTTGGGGGAGAGGGCTCCCCACCCGGCTCCTGGATACCGGCGTCCGCCCGGATGGAGGCGGTGGGTATTTGGGAGGCGAGAGTTTGTCTGGGAGAGGCAGGCC
>JAPONS010000048.1 GCA_026713825.1 Chloroflexota bacterium
GCGTGGTGGCGGGGAGTGGGCGGCGGGGCGGCGGCGGGGCGGCTGGGGGCCACCGGGAGCCGCAGCCCGTCTTCCAGGCTGAGGGCCTCCGCAGCCAGCGCCGCCGCAAGCTCGCCGATGCCCCGTCCCAGCACGGCGCTCGGCCGGATGCCGACGCTCTGCCACAGGGCCGTCATCGCCGCCTGCACGGCGTACGCGGCGGCCCGCTCCAACGCCGGGTCGCCCGCCAGCGCGGCTTCATTCCCGCCGAGCAGGGTGTCGAGCAGCGACGTACCACGGACATCCTGTAGCGCACGGTCGCAGTGTTCGAGCACCCCTCGCACAACCGGCTCCGTCCGGTACATCTCTCCGGCCGTGCTCAACCACCGGCCCGCTGTGCCCAGGTACACGAAGGCAACCTTGGTCACGGAAGGCAGAAGGTCGTTGTCGGAGGCCCCATCGGAATCCGCCAGCGATTGCAGCCCGGCCCGCAACTCCGACCCATTGCGGAACGCCAGCCCGGCCCGGTAACCAAAGTGGCTGCGTCCCGTGCCCGCCGTCCACGCCATGTCGGCGAGCAGCCCCAACGCCGCACTCGCCGACGGGTCAACGGCATGCTCGTCAAGCCACTCCAGGTACCCCGCTGCCACTGCTCGCAGCGCCTGCGGCGTCTTGCCCGAGAGGGGAAGCACGCGAGCCCCGCGCTCGGAGGTCGGGTCCTCCGGCAGCAGCACGTCGGCGAAGGGCGCCCGCAACCCGACATCCGCCCGCTGCGGCTCCCCTGACGGCGAACCGTCGGCCGAGGGTCCGTAGCCCTCCAGCACCACGTGGGCGTTCGTGCCCGACAGCCCGTAGGAGTTCACCGCCGACAGCGCCCGCTTTCCCGAAAGCGACGGCCACGTCGTCTGCTCTGAGGTGATGCGCAGGAGCATCCGGTCCCACTGGAAGTTGGGGTTTGGCTCCCGAAAATGGAGGTGCGCCGGAATCAGGCCGCTCCGCATGGCCAGCACCGCCTTCATGATGCTGGCCATTCCCGCTGCCCACTCCGCGTGGCCGATGTTCGTCTTCACCGAGCCGACCAGCAGCGGCCGCTCGGCGTCCCGGCCCCGTCCGTACACGGACGACAGGGCGTTCAGCTCGATTGAGTCGCCAAGATCGGTGCCGGTGCCGTGGGCCTCAAGGTAGTCAACGTCGGCGGGCTCGACCCTGGCGCGCGCGAGGGCATCCTCCATGACGCGCTCCTGCGCCGGGCCGTTCGGCACCGGCAGGCCCGCGCTGGCGCCATTCTGGTTCACCGCCGAGCCCAGGACCAGCCCCCAGATGCGGTCGCCGTCCGCCTCCGCCTGGCCGAGCCGCTTAAGGACGAGCACGGCGCAGCCCTCGCTGCGCACGAAGCCGTCGGCGTTGGCGTCGAAGGAGCTGCACTGCCCGCTCGCTGAAAGCATGCCGAGGTCTCGGTGGAACCGGACGATGGGCAGCGAAAAGGTCGAGTTGGTGCCGCCCGCGAGGGCCATGTCGACCTCGCCGCGCTGCAACGCCGCCGCGGCCTGGTGCACGGCCACGAGCGATGAAGCGCAGGCCGTGTCCACCGGCATCGCCGGGCCCTCCAGCCCCAGGACGAAGGAGACCCGCCCCGCCGTCACGCTCCCGGTCGTCCCGAAGTACTGCTGGTCCTGCCCGGTGGCGCTGATCACGTCGCGGTACTCACTGCCGCCGACGCCCACGTAGACGCCCGTGCGGCTGCCCCTGAGACCCTCGGGGTCGATTCCCGCGTCCTCCAGCGCCTGCCATGTCGTCTCCAGCAGCATGCGCTGCTGCGGGTCCATCATCCGCGCCTCAATGGGCGAGATGCGGAAGAAGGAGTTGTCGAACTTGTCTATGCCCTCGACGAAGCCGCCCCTGCGATAAAGCGGGTCCTCAGCGTCGGGGTCGCCCGTCAGTCCCTTCCACGGCCCGGAGTCCGTCCGCCCGTCGGTCACGGCGTCGGTCCCCGACTCCAGGAGCGTCCAGAATGAGGCCAGGTCGGGCGCGCCGGGGAAGCGGCAGGCCATGCCGACGATGGCGATGGCGCCCTCTCCCGTCTTGACTTCCCTGACGCGCCGAGGCGCCGGGGCCGCCTGGCCCGTGCTCTCAAGCGCCTGTCCCAGCTCCCGGGCGAGGAAGGCGGCTAGCGCGGCCACGTTGGGGTAGTCGAACACCGCCGTGTTGGAGACCACGTATTGCCCGGTAAGCGCTCGGTTCATGCGGTTCCGCAGCTCCACCGACATCAGCGAGTCCATGCCAAGGTCGAAGAACCCGACGTTGGGCGCGGGGGGCGAGGGTGTGCGAAGCACCGCCTGCAGCTCCCGTTGGAGGAAGGCGACCAGCGTCTCCTCCCACTCGCCCGGTGAGCGCTCCCGCAGCTGCGAGAGCAGGTCGGCCTCGGCGGCCGCGCTCCCGTCGCCGCCCGCCTCGTCGACCAGAAGCTCCTCCAGGAACAGGGGCCGCTCCTCGAAGTTCTCGGCCAGGACCGGCCAGTCGACGGCCGCCATCATGCCGGCGGTCGTGTCCTGCCGCACCAGCTCGTCGAACGCTCTGAGGCCCTGCTGCGGGCTGATCCAGCCGGTCCCGGAGGCTGCAAGCTGCCGCTCGATCCGCTCACGCTGCTCCTCCGCCTCGCCCAGTCCCGCCCACGCGCCCCACGCGATGGACTGGCCAGGCAGGCCCAGCGCCCGGCGGTAGCCCGCAAGCTGGTCGAGGAAGGCGTTGGCCGCCGCGTGGTTGCCCTGCCCCGAGTTGCCCACGACGCCCGTGATGCTGGAGAAGAGCACAAACAGGTCCAGGTCGCGGTCCAGCGTGGCCTCGTGCAGCCGCCATGCCCCCAGCACCTTGGGCCCCAGCACCATCTCGAACCGCTCCCACGTCTGGTTGCCCAGCGACCCGTCCGAGAGCACGCCCACGCTGTGGATGATCCCCGCCAGCGGCGGCATGTCCGCGTCGATGCGCGCCAACATCGCGTCGACGGCCGCGGGGTCGGTCACGTCCGCTAGCTCGACGCGCACGTCGGCGCCCTGCCGCCGCAGCGCCTCGATCGCCTCCTCCGCCTCGGGGTCCGGCGGCCGGCGGCCGTTGAGCACGATGACGCCCGCGCCGCGCTCCGCCAGCCAGCCCGCGACCTCAATGCCGATGCCGCCGAGTCCACCCGTGACCAGGTAGGTGCGGTCGCCTCGCAGCCGCCCGTCTACGAGCGGCGGCATGACGATGACGTTCTTGCCGATGTGCCGGGCGGAGCGCATGAATTCCATTGCGCCGCTGATCTCCGCCATGGGCCAGCGGGTGTACGCCAGCGGCTGCAGATCGCCCGCCGCCACGCGCGCGATGACACGCCGCAGCGATGCCCCCGCTGCGGCCGGGTCCCGGCGCTTGAGCTGGTCTACCTCTAGGACCGAGTAGGAGACGTCGGGGCGGATCTCCGCCATCTGCTCCGCTGTCCAGATGTCACGGCGGCCCATCTCGACGAACCGGCCGTTCTGGGCAAGGCAGGCCACGCTCGCCTCAATGAAGCCCGGCCCCGTCAGGCTGTTCAGCACCACGGTCACGCCTTCACCGCCCGTCGCCGCCAGCGTCTGCTCCGCGAAGTCCGTCGACCTGCTGTCGAAGACGTGCTCGATACCGAGCGCCCGCAGGTACGGCTGCTTGGCCGCGCTGGCCGTTGCGAAGACCTCGGCCCCCGCGGCCTGCACGAGCTGGATGGCCGCCAGCCCGACGCCGCCGGACGCCGTGTGGATGAGCACGCGGTCGCCGGCGTGCAGCCCTGACATCTGGAACCCTAGCTCCGCCGACACGAACGACGTGGGGAAGGTGGCAAGCGCCGCCGCTTGCAGCCCCTCGGGCGCGGGAGCGACCATCTCGGCGCGCGTCACGATCTCCGGCTGGAACATGCCGATGCCGAGTCCCAGGACCCGCTCGCCGACGCTGAACCCGTTGACGCCGGGTCCGATTTCCGTGATGCGGCCGCAGAACTCGTCACCCAGCTGGGGGTCCATCTCCACCGCGCCGACGCTGATGAGGACATCGGAGAAGTCCAGCCCCGCCGCCTCCACCGACACGCGGACCTCGCCGTCCGCCAGCGCGCGCGGCGGGGCCGGTTCCGCGTGCAGCCCCTCCAGGCCCTCGCCGGGCGTGGGCACGATCCGCCAGTTGCGGTCGTCGGGCAGCGCTATGCGCGGCCGCCCGTCACGCCGCCGCACCAGCCTCGCGGCGAAGCGGTCCCCGGAGCGGTAGGCCACGTGCGTCTCGCCGTCCGGGAACATGAGCGCGTCGACCAGCGTGTCAATGGGCATGGGCGTATCGGGGTCAAGGTCAATCATTCGCGGCTGTAGGTGGCCCACCTCCCGCGCCAGCGCCTTGCCGAAGCCCCACAGTGTCGCTCCGGCAAGCTCCCCGGCGCTCTGGCGCATGTAGCCGCGCTCCAGCACCTGCGCGCCCCGCGTCAGAAGCGAGACGCCGAGCGCCGGTGTGACGTCGGCGTCTTGCATCGCCTGCACCAGCGCGAGGGCGCTCGCCCCAGCGCGCCTTGCGTCCTCCGCCACCTCGGCCGTCGTCGCGTTGCGGCCGTGCCCGGCGAGGGCGTAGCCGTGCACGACGCCCCGCAGCGGCACAGCCGACGCCAGCGCATCCCGCCACGCCGCCCTGTCCCCGGCGTCCGCCGTGATGACTGTCTGGTTCAACGCCGCCAGCCCCTCGGCCAGTTCGCCGGTCGCGGCGTCGCCGGCGATGAGCCATGCACCCGCAGGCCACGTAACCTCTGACGGTCCCTGCGCCATGATTACCCCGGACCCTATGGGACCCTCCTCGCCCCAGTGCTCGCCGCCGAGGACGGCCGAGTCGACGTAGCCGGTGTCGGCCAGCGCCCGCCGCCATACCTCCGGCGTCGCCAGCGCGTGGTCGGGCCGGTAGTCGTCGTAGAACCGCCACCAGCCGTCGAGCTGCCCAAACGTCATGTCCTGCCAGCCGCGCCCCTTCAGGTTCTCCAGGGCGATGAGCTGCCCCGACGGCGACAGCAGGTCCATGCAGTGCCCCAGCGTCTCGGTCAGGCTACGGGTGGCGTGCAGGACGTTGACGGCGATGACCATGTCGTAGGAGTGCGGGCGGAAGCCCTGCACCGCCGGGTCCCGTTCGATGTCGAGCGGCCGGTATTCGATGGCGTGGCCCGAGTCCATGAAGCGGCCCTCGGCCTCGGCGAAGAAGCCGGCGGAGATGTCCGTGAACATGTAGTCGAAGTTGCCCGCCGGGAGCTCCGGCAGCACCGACGACGTCCCGGAGCCCGTGCCCGCGCCCACCTCCAGGATGCGCATCCGCCGGCCCTCGGGCCAGTTGGCTACGGCCGCGGCAACGGCATCGCCCAGGAGCCGGTTGGAGGCGCGCGAAGCCGGCGCGGTGAAGTAGAACTCCGTCGCCCCCGGGCCCTCGCTGGCGAAGAGGATGGACAGCGGGTCTGCCTCGCCGCGCAGCACCTCGGCCAGCGCGCTGCCGCTCCGCCGGAGCAGCCCCAGCTCGCTGACGCCGTGGGGGTGCAGCTCGGCCAGCCTGTCGGCGAATGCCTCCGGGTCGGCGAGGGCGTCGTCTGGCAGCGCGCCGCCGTCCTGCACGACGACGGTGTAACGCCCGCCGTCCGGCTTCGCCAGCACTCCGGCGTCCGACAGGAGCCGGAGCATGCGCTCGAGAAGCCGGGAATGCGCGGGGATGACCTGCAGCTCTTCGCGAAGGGCATCCGGGACGACGGCCGCGCCCGCCTCACGGTTCCACCCCAGCCGGTGCAGCGCCGCCAGCGCGTACGAGCGCGACAGGCGCTCAAGGTCGGTCAGCAGCGCGAGACGCTCGTCGACCTCCACGCCCTCTCGGGAGAGGTACTCGGCAAACGTTGCGGTGGTGGCGGCGATGGCCGCGGGACTTGTCAGCCCGTCGGCCGCGATACGGCGTCCCTCCAGCGGCCGCTCCCGCCACACCACCTCGTAGAGAAGATCCTGCAGCCCCTCGGACGCCGATAGCAGCGCCGTCCGGGTCGCGCGCTTCAGCGTGAAGCCCGTCAGCCCGCCCAGCACGAGCCCCTCGGTCGAGTACAGCCAAAGGTCGCCTGTCAGCGTTTCCGGTACGTGAGTGCCGTCCTCTCCCTGTGCGCTCTCGCGTAGCTGCGCATGGCAGACCAGCCGTTCCGGCAGCGGCCCGTTGAGCCACAGCCGCTCCCACGCGAAGGGCAAGTACGTTGCGTCGCCTCCGATGCCGGACAGCGTCCGTGTTGCCGAGAGCACCTGGAAGCAGCCGTCAAGCAGCAGCGGATGGATGCCGCCAGCCAAACCCTCTGCCGAGCCCTGCAGCGCGATCTCGCCGACCGCTTCTCTTCCCTCGCAAAACAGGCTCTCCACGGTGCGGAACGCTGGCCCGAAGTCGATGCCCGTGCCCGCCTTGGCGCGGTAGTAGGCGGCCACGTCCTGCGGTTCCAGATCCGACGTCAGCGCCTCGAGCTGCACCCGTTCGTTGGGCCTCGACTGACCCCCGGCCGGCGAGATCTGTCCCTCGGCGTGCAGCGTCCACTCCTCGTCCGGCTTGCCCTTGCTGTAGACCTCGAAGCGCCGCGGCTGCGACCCCTTGCCGCCGTCGATGACCATCTGCACCCGGCGGCCCGGCTCCGGGTCGTCGCCGTTGGAGTCGTACTCCGGGTAGACCAGCGGGTTGTGGAGCTGCAGTTCCTCGACCGTCGACGCGCCGCCCCCCGCAGCCAGCGGGACGCTCGCGGCCATTGCGCCGTACACCGCGCCCGGCATGACCACGCGTCCGTAGACGCGGTGGTCCTGCAGCCACTGCGGGTCCGAGGGGAACATCTCCGTCTCGTACATCACCTCGCCGCGCGGCGATTCGTGCTTCACGCCGAGCAGCGGGTGCGCGTCCCCCTGCCTCCGCCGCTGCGTGGCCGTGACCCAGTACCGGCGTCGCTGGAACGGGTACCCCGGCACCGAGATCTTCCGCCGCTCCTCCCCCGCGAACAGCCCCGCGAGGTCGACCGGCAGCCCCGCCTCGTACGCCCCCGCGACGGCCCGGACGTAGGCGTCGGCCCGCTCCGGCTCCGAGCCGTCGAACGACGGCCGCAGCACGCTATGCAGCACGGTCGGAGCCGCCACGACCCCCGGCCGCTGCGGCCAGTTCAGCGAGACCAGCGGCCCCAGCACCGAGTGCGGCCCCAACTCGATGACCGCGTCCACGCCCAACTCCCCCAGCGTCTCGACGCTGCTCCGAAACGCCACCGGCGACCGGGCGTGCCGCCGCCAGTACGCGCCGTCCAGCCGTTCGTCGTCGCCCACCGGCGCGCCCGTCAGGTTGCTGAGCAGCGTGACGGCGGCCGGCGAGACCACGATGTCTGCAAAGACCGCCTCCAGGTCGTCGAGGGCGGGCTCCACCAGCGGGCTGTGGTACGCCGGGCTCGACCGCAGCCGCCGGACGTTCACATTCTCCGCTTCCAGCTTGTCGACGAAGGCGTTGATCTCCTCCGCCGGGCCGCTCACCACCTGGTGCGTGCCGTTGTCGACGCCGATGCACACGTCCGCGCCGGGGCGGGCCGCGTTCCAGTCGGCGACCGCCGTCTCCACCTGCCCTGCCGCCGCGAACACCGCCGCCATCGCCCCCGCTCGGGGCAGTGCGCCCAGCAGCCGCCCGCGCGCCGAGGCGAAGCGTAGCCCGTCCTCCAGCGAGAACACGCCCGCCGCCTGCGCCGCCGCGATCTCCCCCAGGCTGTGCCCAACGACCACGCTCGGCTCGATGCCGGCGCCCTTCCACAGCGCCGTCAGCCCGCACTCCAGCGCGTAGATGGCCGGCTGCGTCCACCGAGGCTCGTCGAGGTCATTCCCACCGGCGCTCTCGCGGCCGAACATCACGTCCAGCAGCGACCCCCCCCGCTCCGCCCGGATGAGATCGTCGCACCGGTCAAGCACAGCCCGGAACACGGGCTCGCTCTCGTACAGCCCCTCGCCCATGCCGGGCCATTGATTCCCCTGCCCCGTATACGCGAAGGCCACCTTCGACGCCTGCTGCGCCGCCGCATCGTCCTCGGCGTCCGCGACACCCCGCAGCCCCTCGCGCAGCGCCTGCGCATCCCGGAAAACGATTCCCTTCCGCACATCGAAGTGGCTGCGCGCGACGCCCGCCGTCCACGCCATGTCGGACAGCTCGGCGTCCCCGGCGGCGCCGTTCGCGAAAGCCTCGCCGCTCTGCCTGTCCAGCCACGCCAAGTACGACCGCGCGAGGTCGCGCAGCGCCCCGTCGTTCTTCCCGGCCAGCGGCAGCAGCCGCGCCGGGCGATTCGCGCCCGCGTCGCCCGCGACGGACAGTGCCGGCCCCGCCGGCTGCGGCATGCCGCCGGTGTCGACCGGCCCGGGAACCGCGTTCGGCGAGGACTCCACCACCACGTGCACGTTGGTGCCCGACCAGCCGTAGGAGCTGATGCCCGCCCGGTGCGGCCTGTGGCCCACCTCCGGCCACGCCGTCACCTCCGAGGTGATCCGCACCGGCAGGTTGGCCCAGTCCACGCGCGGGTTCGGGTTGTTGAAGTGCAGGTGCTTGGGGATCATGCCCCGGTGCATCGATAGCAGCACCTTCATCAGCCCCGCCACGCCCGCCGCCGGCTCCAGGTGCCCCACGTTCGTCTTGACCGATCCGACGAGCAGCGGGTGCTCGGCGTCCCGGCCCTGCCCGTAGATCTCCGCCGCCGCGTTCAGCTCGATGGGGTCGCCCACCTCCGTGCCCGTGCCGTGCGCCTCCAGGTAGTCGACCTCGTGCGGCTCGATGCCCGCCTGCAGCAGCGCGTCCACGATGACATTCGACTGCGCTGTCGCGTTGGGCACCGTGAGCCCCGCGCTCGCCCCGTCCTGGTTCACCGCCGAGCCCCGGACGACGCCCCAGATCCGGTCCCCGTCCGCGATGGCGTCGCTCAGCCGCTTCAGCACCACCATGCCGCAGCCCTCGCCGCGCACGAAGCCGTTGGCTGACGCGTCGAACGCCTTGCACTGCCCGTCAGGCGACAGCATCCGCGCGTTTGCCCGGAGCTGCGTCAGCCGCCCGAGGAAGATCGCCTGCACCCCGCCGACCACCATGAGGTCCGCCTCATTCCGCTGCAGCGAGGAGATCGCCTGGTGCAGCGCAAACAGCGACGACGAGCACGCGGTGTCCACCGCCATCGCCGGCCCCTCGAGCCCGAGCGCGTACGCTACGCGGCCCGCAGCTGTGTTGAACGACGTCCCGGCGACGGTGTACAGGCTCGCGGCCGGCTCGGTCGGCTGGTTCGCCTCCAGGCTGATGGTGCGGTAGTCGTTGTTGCTGATGCCCACGTACACGCCAGTGCGGCTGCCCTTCAGCCGGTCCGGGTCCACCAGCGCGTCCTCCAGCGCCTGCCAGCACGTCTCAAGCACCATGCGCTGCTGCGGGTCCAGCAGTTGCGCTTCCACGGGGGGAATACGGAAGAACTCGGCGTCGAACAGGTCGATGTCATCGACCAGCGCCGCAAACCTGCACGCGGGGTTGTCCCTCGCCGACTCCGGGTAGAACTCGCCGATGCGCCCGACGCCCGAGCCCGGCACGCCCTCCGTGATCGCGTTGCCGCCCGTCTCCAGCAGCCGCCAGAACGACGCCAGGTCCGGCGCCCCCGGAAACTTGCACGCCATGCCGACGACGGCGATCGGATCGTTCGCCTTGAACTTCGGCGTCTTGCCTGTTCCCAAAGAAGAAGCTCGATGCTCGTTCGCCAAATCCACACCCCACCCAGGACGCCTTTAAATGCCAGTATACCAACGTAAGACACACAAATAGCATGTCTCTGGTGTCAGTTGCGGGACAAAGAGGTGAGGTGGTCTAAGGCTTTGGCGGCGCCACCCTCAGTGAGATGATCTCCGTTTCGAAGTACTGCCGGTGGCTCACCGACGCCGCGTAGTGCCGCATGAGCCTCAGCGAGGCGTCGCGCTCAAAGGCAGTCTCAATATCGAGCGACCCCAGCTCCGTCTCCCCCGGTAGCGGCTGGGAGAGCAGCGAGACCCGGTCCTCGATGTTCTCCGCGCCGCCGGACACGCAGATGAACTCCAGTTCCGCCACGGGACCCACGCTGCCGATGTCCACCACCAGCCGCCGCGGCCTCCCTCCGTCGTCGCCCTCGTGCCCCTCCTGCAGGACGAGCATCGTCTCCTCCGTGACCGCCTGCAGCCGCGCCGCCATCTCCGGGCTCCAGCCGTGGCGAGAAGCGAATGCCTGCAGGAAGTCGTTGACCCTGGGGAGCTCGTCCATGCGCATGTCAACCTGGAGTCGGCTCCGGCGCTGCCGCCTGAACTCGGCGAAGATCGTCAGCAGGACCAGCACGAGCCCGCCGCCGGTCAGCGCCTTCTGCAGTACCGCCTCCCATAGGTCATCAATCGGCAGCGGCAACAGCCCCGTCTGCAGCCCCATTCCCACCACCAGCGCCGTCCCGATCACCAGGCTCGTCCGGTAGTCGGGCGCGTCTTGGATGACCAGCCTCATCCCCTCGACCATGAGCGGCCCCATCAGCAGGATCATGTACACGGCAATCACAGTGTCGGGGATCCCCAGCAGCAGGCTCCACAGCTTCGGGAAGAACGCTGCGGCCACAATGAGCGCGCCCGTCGCGACGGCCACCTGCCGGGAGGCGCACCCCGTCTGCTGTACGAATGTGACGCCCCGCGGGCTTGTGGTGATGGGCATGATCCCGGCTATTCCCGACGCGACGTTCGCCACCCCCGTCATCCCCGCCGCGCCCTGCACCCGCCGGAAGTCCATCGCCCGCGGCGTCCGCCATGAGACCCGCTGCGTGGACAGAGCGATGGAGTTGCCCTGCAGCACGATGACTGTCGAGAGGAACAGGAACACCGGGAGCAGCGCCCAGAATGTCGCGTCAAAGCGCAGTCCCAGGCCCGGCCAGCCCCCCAGCGGGAACCCGGCGATGGCCGCTTCCCTGGCGGGCTCGAAGTCGTAGATGCCGAAGAAAACGGCCGTGATTGAGCCCGCAACGATGCCGATGATCGAGGCCCACACCCGCCACCCTGCCGATCCACGAACAAGCAGCCCAAGAATGACCGCGAAGGTCACCAGGATGCACACCGGCCCCGCCGCCTCATGCGCCCCCTCCGGCACGCTGTTCAGGTTGCGGAACAGCACCGGCACCAACGTGATCAAGAGCAGGATCAGGATGGCCCCGCTGACCGCCGGCGTGATGACGCGCCGCAGCAGCGACATCCGCAGCGACACTGCGATCTGGAACACCCCTGACACCAGCAGCAGCGCCGCAAGCGTCCCCGTCCCGCCCTCCTGCAACGCAAGGATGCAGAAAGGAATGGTCGTGGGCGAGGGGTACGGCACGACGAACAGCCCCGCGCCCATCGGCCCCACCCGGAACGCCTGCACGATGGTCGCCGCTCCGTTGACGACGAGCATGGCGAACACCGCCCACGCGGAGAACTCGTCGGAACTGTCGGCCGCCTGCGCCAGCAGGATCGGGATCAGCGCTATCGGGGCCGTCGCCAGCAGCGCCGACTGCACGCCCAGCCCCAGCGCCACCAGGGACGGCGGCTGTTCGTCGACCTCGTATCTCGGGAAGGAGGAGGTTGCTTCGGTGGTCATGCACGGACGGCGGCTGGATGCTCAATGGAAACCGGCCGCCTACTCCCTTTGCGCAGAGTTCGCCCCGACGCCGCATGCCTGGGGTACGACTTGGACATATACGTGGGCAGCGGCACGAGACACCGTGCGATTATAATGCACTCCTTTCCCTCCAACCAAACCGCCGGCTGCACGAGACGCAGTTCGTTCGAGGCGCGCTCGAGGCGTTGCACGGGGCATCCAACTGAAGCCGCACACCTGTCAGCGCCCCTTCCTCGCTGCCCTCATCCTGTCCTTGGAACAATGCCGGTTGGTGGGCGGGAGAAGTGGAGCAATGATAAGATTGGGCCAAACAGGCCGCTCCTCCAGCTGTAAAGGCGGGTTGAATGACGCTTGTTGGAGCTGTCCAGCGCTGCGATCGAAGTGCCAGAGCGGGGAACTCTAAGGAGGCGCCAGGTGGAGACGAAAGACTTGATCATTGATGATGCCGACAGGGGCATATTTCGCTACCATCGCTCTTCCTTGACCTCGCCTGGCGTCCTTGAGTTGGAGAAGGAGCGCATATTCGATCGGTGCTGGCTGTACTTGGGACACGAGTCGGAGGTGGAAAAGCCGGGTGACTACCGCCGGCGGAACGTGGCGGGGCGTCCGCTGTTTTTTGTCAGGGGTGAAGACGGCCGGGTAAGGGTGTTCCTGAACAGCTGCCCGCACCGCGGCGCCGTGCTATGCCGCCGGGATGAGGGCAACGCCAAAGTATTTCAGTGCTTCTACCATGCCTGGACCTTTGGCATCAATGGAGAATTGGCCGGTTTTCCTGACAGGGAGGGCTATAGCGATCAGTTCGACTGGACCACGATGGGGTTGGTTTCTCCACCCCGTGTCGACAGCTACCGTGGCTTCTACTTTGTCAGCTTCAACCGACACGTTGAAGACCTTGAGACCTTCCTCGCCGGCGCCAAGGAATACATTGATATCATAGCCGATCAGTCAGAAGACGGCATGAGAGTAAGTAGTGGTTCTCACCAGTACTCCGTACAGTCAAATTGGAAACTGATGACTGAGAACGGCATCGACGGCTATCACCTTCTGCCGTTGCACAGATCCTACTTTGAGTACGTTTTCAATCTGGCCAGAGAGGTGCCGGGAGCAAGTTTGCTGGAAGATTGGGAGCCCGGAGGGGTCTTGTCTTTGGGGAACGGCCATGCAGTCGCGATTAGTGGTGGCTCGGCTGGCCGAACCGTTGCCCACTGGCACCCCCTCTTGGGTGAAGACACAAAGGAAGAGGTCACACGCATCCGGGAGCGGCTGGTTGAGCGGTTCGGAGAGGAGCGGGCCTATCGAATAGCCGACTATAACCGGTTCATTTTGATCTACCCAAACTTGTTCATCTATGACTTTATATATACCACCATCAAAGTCCACTGGCCTACTGCGCCAGACAGGTCGGAAGTAACTGGCTGGAGCCTCGTCCCCAGTGAGCATAGTTCGAACTTGCTGGCTCGCCGGCTGGACAACTTCCTCACTCTCGCGGGTCCAGGAGGTTTCGCCATTCCAGATGACATAGAAGCGGCTGAATCGTGCCAGGCCGGCATTCAGGCCGGTGGACCGGAATGGTCGGATGTCTCTCGGGGCATGCACCGCCAGGACTCGACTTCCGATGAGTTGCAAATGCGGACTTTCTGGCGGCAATGGCACGGTCATCTGACGGGACGGGATAAGGTCGAGACGGCAGACCGGGTCCCGCAAAAGGCGGGTGATTGAGACATGCAGATAAGCCAACCCCGCTCTCTTAGAGAAGAGGTTGAGGATTTCCTCTACGAGGAAGCGGCGCTGTTGGACGAATGGCGCCTTGATGAGTGGGCCGCCCTCTTTACTGAGGATGCCAGATACGTGGTCCCTACCACTGACCTGCCCGAAGGAGACCCCTATCGGAACGTGGCCTTCATCAACGACGACATTGTGCGCCTCCGGGCCAGGGTCAGGCGCTTGAAGAGTCGCCACGCCCACCGGGAGAGTCCCTCGTCGCGCACCCGTCGCTTCATCAGCAATGTCCGGGTCAAAGAGACCGAAGACAACGATCTGGCGGTGACTGCCAACGCCCTCGTGTACCGGTTCCGCGACGGTGAGGACGCCCCCTTCGTGGGCCACTTCGAGTACAGGCTGAAGCGCGTCGACGGCGGGTTCAAGATCAGCTACCGGCGTGCGGTGCTGGACCATGAGTCGCTAACGCACCACGGGGCGGTAAGCATCATCTTCTAGGGAAACACAAGGCCCGCATTATGGGGCCGGTCGCCATGGTCCTTTTGGGCGCCGTCCACGTTTAGAAGAGACGGGTCGCAGCCATGTACTGGCTGGACAGTGGAAGGGTGAACTCCATTCTCGGCTGTTGTGGGAATGAGCGTGGGAAATTCAACCATTTGCTGCTATAATCGTATTTGCTTCTGACTCCCCCTATCTCCACCAGGCCCCTGTAGCTCAGAGGATAGAGCGCCTCCGTCCTAAGGAGGGCGTCGGGGGTTCGAGTCCCTCCAGGGGCGCCATTGCCATCGCAGGAGCGTAGCTCAGCCTGGTAGAGCAGCGGTCTCCAAAACCGCCGGTCCGGGGTTCGAATCCTCGCGCTCCTGCCAACGACACTCGTTAAGAGGGCCGGCATCGCTGGCCCTCTTGCTTTGCCCGTCCGTCGGGCCGCCGTGTCCGCAAGCTTGAGATTCAGGCGCAACGGTTGCCATGCGTGCCCGAATATACATAAGCGGCAATGTGGCGTATGATGAGCGCGCGCCGGCGAGCGCGGAAAGGGGGCCCATATGTGGCCTTTTGACGGAGGGTCCAGCGGGAAAGCAGTGAGTCGGGAGATGCGAATCGAGTTGGCAACGCAGTGTGGTATTCCATACCCGGACTCGGAACACCTGCTGTCGGTTTCCCAGGGCGGCAAGCTGGCGGGCAGGAAGATAAGGAACTTCCGCGTATTTGCCCCCACCGGTGTCTCGGCCGATGACGGCCGCGGCTACGCAGACGTGACGGGTGACACCATTCTCTATGACGGCATCATAGAAAAGGACGGCGTCATCACCCTCAACAAGGGCCGCAAGATGCGGTAGGCTCGGCTCTGCCGTGTTTTGCATAGGCGCTCTCTCCGCCGCCTCGCGCGGCGCTGGGCGTAGGTCGCTCTCCCGAACGCCCGGCGATGGTTCAGCCAGGCCCAATCGATGCCGTCTGTCGTTTGCCGTCCTGATCGCCTTCCTGGCGGTTGCCCTGCTGACCGTGTGCGGTGACTCGACCTCCGATGTCGCAGCGGTCCCCACGCCAACCCCTCAACCGGCTGTCGACCTCATCGCCTACGTCGGCGAAGACGGCAACGTCTACACGGTGAAGGGTGACGGCACGCTTCGCGAACAGGTCACGCGCCTCGGCTCCGGCCCCGTCGCGAGTCTTGCGGTTGCTGGCCTCGCCCAAGCCCGTCCCTCCTCCTACTACGCATGGCCCGCGTGGTCGCCCGACGGCGCGCGGCTGGCCGTTTCCCGCGTCATAGTCGAAGGCTCGACGCTGGACGGCGTCGACCTCCGAGTGATTGATTTGGCGTCTGGCCAGGACACCGTCGTGTTTGCCAACAACCCCCTTAACGTCGGCTACGTCGCGCAGCGTGCCCCGCACTACCCCTACTGGAGCCCCGGCGGCGAGCGCATCGGCTTCCTCGCGTCCGGGGCGTCCGGGCTGACGCTGTACACGGCCAGCGCGGACGGCGAAGGCGGTGCGGAGGAGGTCGTCTCCGGCGCGCCGCTCTACTTCATCTGGTCCCCCTCCGGCGACGGCGCCCTCCTGCATGTGCGGGACCGACTGCTCACTGCCGAGGGATCGGATGCGTTGGACACTTCCGTGTTGTCGGTCGGCGGCCTCGCTTTTCGCGCTCCCGGCCTCTCCCACGACGGCGAGCGCATGGCCTACGTCGGCGCCACCTCCTCCGGCGGCCTCGCGTTGCACACGGCGACGTCCGACGGCGTCGGTGCGAGCGCCCTGACCGAGGCAGAGGGACTGCGGGCATTCCTCTGGTCGCCTACCGAACGCCACATCGCCGTCTCGAACGACCTGCTGCCGGGACTCGCCCTGTATGACGGGTTCAGCGTTCTGGACACAGGGTCCGGCGATGAGCTCCTCGCGGTGACCGACCGGACCTTGTCCTTTGTGTGGTCGCCGGACGGCTCTCGTCTGGCCTACGCCGCGCTCGACCCGAGCGAGGAGTGGCTGGCATGGAAAGTTGTCAGTCTTGACGGGTCGGAGCCCCGGGAGCTGGTGCGTTTCCTGCCCACCCAGGAGATGTTCATCTGGCTCAGCTACTTCGACCAGTATTCCCACTCCCACGGCGTCTGGTCCCCGGATGGCTCACATCTCGTCTTCGCCGGGCGAATACCGGAGCCCGACGGCGCCGTCCGTCCCCGGGACCAGGTCATCGTGCTGGACGCCGACGGCTTTGCGGAGCCAAGAGCCATCGCGGAAGGGACCGTCGCCTTCTGGTCCTGGCGCTAGGGAAACCTCTCCTCACTCCGCTACCTTCCGTGCTGAGACCACGTAGAGCGGGTCGGAGGCGCCTTTCGGCTGCGGGCTGATGTCCAGAACGCGAGGCTGCTCCCAACCCCCAGCCACCGCGAAGTACGCGGTGATGAGCTGTGCGTGCTCGTAGTCGTCCAGCGAGCGCCAGATTGCCGTTGCCTTGGTCGGGAACATGCGGTTGGAATAGATGATGTGGAAGCTTCCCCGGTCCTCCAGCACGCGGTGCACCTCCCGAAAGATCTCCACCGGGTGCGTGATGTACTGAATCGAGACGGTGATGACCGCCGCGTGCAGCGAGTTGTCCCGGAACGGCAGCCCTCGCACCGTGTTGATGTCGGCGAGCACCCGGTCGTCGAGCTGCGGGTTCTCGGCCAGCTCCACGCCGTTCAGGCCCAGGCCGATGAGCCGCTCCCGCGCGAAGTCCGCCGGCAGGTGCGACCGCCAGCTGCTCATCAGGTCGAGGATGATGCCTTCCGACGGCAGGCTCGTGCCGAAATACTCCCCCACCGCCTCGATGGCCCGGTCGTCGATGTGCACGACGAGCCTCGGATCCCGGTAGAAGAGGACGTCCGGCGACTCGTCCTCGCGTCGGAAGTACTCTGGGCGAAACGGGCTGTCCGGTCCGGTGCTCATGGCGGGGCCTATGCTACCGTACACGGGCTGGTGCGCCAAGCCGTCGCACGTTGACAGAAATGGCCCGGGAGTGGGAAGATTGCATAGCTGACACCCTCATGGTTTGGCCTGTTTGTCGTTTGGCCCAGGTGGTGGAACTGGTAGACACGCGGTCTTGAGGGGGCCGTGGGGCAACCCGTGTGGGTTCGAGTCCCGCCCTGGGCACCACCATCACGAGGCGACGTAGCCAAGTGGTTAAGGCGAGGGTCTGCAAAACCCTTATTCGGCGGTTCGATTCCGCCCGTCGCCTCCACATCTCCTCTCCGCACTGCTGCTCCCGATTGCGCCGACGCTGCAATGGCTGCAAACTGTATCCATAGCGCCGAGGTGGCGGAACGGTAGACGCGGCGGACTTAAAATCCGCTGCCCGAAAGGGCGTGTGGGTTCGACACCCTCCCTCGGCACCACCGACGCTCTCGCACGGGGTTTCGCTCCAACACCCTGCACCCCACACACAGCAACAGCCCCACCCTTGTGACCCTGTGTTTCCTTCAGGGCAAATGGATGGGGCCGTCAACACGCCTTTGACTGGCGCTTCCGCCGCCTAGATCGCCGTAAGCCAGCCTTCTGGCGCAGACTTCGGCTGAGAGTCTCCGTCGAGCCAGACCATGTACTCCATTGGGTCCCCCGGCTTCTTGACGCCCTCGAAGAAGTCGATCACCTTGAAGACATAGCCCGTCCGGTCGTAGAGCACACCGGGGGCCGGCGGGTCCTTGGCCTCCCGGTTGATCTTTATGCGTTGTCCTTCCGCAAACAGGGCCATGACAACCTCCTGAATCGCATGAATGCGCGTCCGCCGCCGATGATGCCGGACGCGGTATTGGCTCCGTAAGCTATGCCGCCTCCAGGCAGTCCTCCGCGACGGCGTATGTACGGTTGGGCTCGTCGTCGAAGCGCACCAGCAGGCCCAGGTCCCGCGGCGCCGGCTCCACCACGACGGCCTCTCGGCCCGTCCAACTGTCCGGCAACTCACCAATGGCTTCTTTGACGCGCACGCGCTGACCTGGTTCAAACGCAGGCATGAAGTCCCTCCAAGTTGGACGTGATGGCAAAAATGTACACAACGCCACCATCGACGGCAAGGGCTGCCCGTAATGCTAGCCCTCTGCCGCTGCCCTCGCCCTGTCGCCCGGTCCCTCATACGTGCCCGGGTAGCGCTCCCGCAGCCGCAGCAGGAAGTAAAGGGCAGGCACCATCAGCGCCATCCCGAAGAACCCCAGGAAGTGCAACCCCATCGTCTCGATTACAACGCCGCCCACCAGCGGCATGCCGATGGCCGCCGTCGCCGTGAACGTGTCGTTCGCGCCGATGACGCGGCCGCGGGCTGCCGGCGCAGTCGTGTCCGCGTACAGCGCCGTCGCCGAGATGTTCACGCCCGACCAGCCCAGCCCCACCAGGAACGTGCCCATCGTGATGATCCAGTAGTAGGGTGTCGCCACGATGAACCATGTCCCGGCTGCCGCCACAAAGACCCCTATCAGCATCATGTTGCGGCGGCCAATGCGGTCTGCAAGCCGCCCGATGGGAATGGAGAACCCGAACATGCCGATGACGTGAATGGCCACCGAGAGCGAGATGCTTGACAGCGGAAACCCATGCTCGTTGAGGGCGAGGGAGGTCATCGCCATCATCATATTCATGTTGCCCTGTACGCTGAACATGGACACGAATGCCGTGAGCTTGGGGTACTCCTTCATGAACGTGACGATGCTCACCTTGGGCGGAGTTCCCTGAATCGCGGGCGGCGGGACATAGTCCGGGTAGTAGTCCGAGAGGTTGCTGGCGATCTCCTTGGGGTCCGGCCGCACCTGCAGGATGAGCGTCAAGCTGCCGATGACCGCCACGGGCACGAAGAACCAGGCAAGCGCGATCGGTTCCAGGTCGAACCCCGGCGCAGCCCATTCCGCAGTGCGAATGAGGATGGGCCCAAACACGGCCCCCACCAGCGAGCCCGTGAGCACGAGCCCCAGCCCCTCTGCGCGGCGGCTTGGCGGGTACATGTCCGCAGCCGCCACCCGAAGCTGCTGTACGGCCCCCGTTCCGAGCCCCATCACCAGCAGCCCGAAGAGCAGGATTGGGAAATTCGACAGAATTGCCGAGGTGCCTGTGATGCCCGCCCCTATTCCCGTCAGCAGCAGCCCCAGCACCACGCCCGCTCGCCGTCCGAACGCATCCGTCAGTCGCCCGATGGGATAGGCGATGATGAGCCGGCTCAGTCCCGTGATGCTCGTGCCGATACCCGCCAGCGACGCGTTGTTGATCATCTGCACCACGAGCACGGGCGCCAGCGTCGGCACCATCTGCCCGCCGGCTCCGCTGAACGCCTGCGATGAGGCAAGCAGAGCCGTATTCTTCTTGACGATGTAGGGTGTGCGCGTCCTGCCCTTGGTCTGCGCCATCCCGCCTCCTGCTAACCTATTCCCGAATGTAAGGTTGTCGCTCCCGCTGAAGCGGGAACTTCTTTCGCTGAGAAACCAGGCCTTGCCCTGAAGCAGGGAACCTGCCTACCCGCCCGCCTCCGGCGTCAGGTCCCTTCCTGCCAGCGCCGGGTGGTCCGCAGTGTACCTGTGCGCCCGGAACACGGAGTTCATCGCGCCCGAACCGAACTGCGCCCCCTCCGGGATCTCGTGAGGGTTCACAAACTCCCACACGATCTCCTTGTCGCTTGTAACCTCGAAGATGCGTCCCGGCGCCCCCTCCGTAATCAGCGTGTTGCCGTTGGGCTGCCGCTCGCACCCGCTGATGTGGAAGCTGTAGAACGAGATCGGGGGATCGCCGACATAATCCCACGCAATTGCGTCCGTCTTCGGGTCAATCTCGATTACGCGCGAGAAGCTGGGGCCGCCACGGTGCGGCCCGTTGTCGAATAGCAGGACGTTGCCGTTGTCCAAGAACGTCGGGTGGTGTTGGTGCGAGATCTGCCCCGGCCCCCACTTCCACGTGAATTGCCCCGTGTCCTTGTCCACGATGCCCACCGTGTCAATCTGTCGGAAACTGACGAGGAGGTCGCCGTCAGGCGTCATGGTCAGCGCGTTCTGGTGCAGCCAGTTGGCCCGGGACTCGAATGGGCACATGACGTCCGTTTCGGGGTCGAGGGCCTGCCACATGCTGTAGTCGCGTACCGTCGAGCCCTCCACATCAACCTCGCGCACCATCTCGCCCGCCATTGGCGCGTCGATGTCGCCCCGCCCGCCGCGCACGCGCCGCGACACTTCCTCCGGCATCGGGTCCGACCGCACCACGAGGGTGTGGCCGTTCGGCAGCCGCTCGAAGTCGTGGTGCGCTCGCGCGTCCCAGTACTCCCACACGACGTTGCTGTCCCAGTCCAGCTCCATGATGCCCGACACCGGCTCGCCCGCCACCCCGGTGCCGCCGGCCCCGCGGCTGCGGCACAGCATATTCCCGTTCGGCAGCAGAAAGCCGTACGCCAGCCCCTGTTCCCTGAACCAGCGATGGCACACCCGCCCTTCCATGTCCAATAGGTACGCCGTGTGCCCCCCGGACATGGCAATGAGCGTATACCCCTGGAACGCCTGGGAGGCGTCATGGTATAGGAGTCCCCTAGGGTGATGTTCGGACCAACCCATGTCTTCCCCCTTCGGATCCCGCCCGGGTGCTTGCAGCGTGCCCAGTCTCAGCAAGCGTCGGAATGTGCCGCTATAATAGTCCCGTCCATCCAACCCCTCAAGTGCGCCGAGTGAGGGGAAAAGTAGCAAAAGTCTTTGGCGTAGGAACTACCATGCTGGGCGCCCTGTTTGCCGTGCTCTCGGCCCTCTCCTTCGCCTTCAGCACCATCACCGCGCGGCGAGGGGTGATTGGCAGTTCCGCATCGTTTGGACTCTACATAACTGTAATTCTCGGCGTCCCTCTCTTCGCCATCGCTGCCCTTGCCACTGGCCAGATCTTCGACACCTTCGACCTCTCGCCGGAGGCCATGTTGCTGCTGGCCGGCGCCGGCGTTCTGCACTTCCTCATCGGCCGGTACTGCAACTACCGCTGCATCGACGCCATCGGCTCGAACCGCTCCCAGCCTCTGCAGGCCACGAATACCATCTACTCCGTCGTCGTCGCAGTGATCGTGCTGAGCGAGGAGGTCACCCCCTTGATGGGTGTTGGCATCGTCCTCCTCGTGGTCGGCCCCATGATCATGGTCGAGCGCCGACGCCAGCGGCAGCCGGAGCCGGTCGCCGCCCAGACCGCCGAACAGCCCGCCGCGGCGGCAACGCCAACCGCCGGCACGCCCAGGCCCAACGCCGCCACCAATCCCCGCTACGTCGAGGGGTACACTTTTGGGCTCCTCTCCGCCGCCGCCTACGGCACCAGCCCCATCATGATTCGCTACGCGCTTGAGGACACGGGGCTGGGCATCGCCGGCGGCTTGATTGCCTACATCGCCGCGGCGGGCCTCCTCATCGCGACGCTGGCCATTCCCGGCCAGCTGAAGAACATGCGCGGCTTCGACCTGAAGGTAGTGCCGATGTTCTCCGCCAGCGCCGTTGCCGTCTTCCTGGCGCAGCTCTTCCGGTTTGCAGCGCTGGCCATCGCCCCCGTGTCGCTGGTGACCCCTCTGACGCGCCTCGGCGTCGTCTTCGTCCCCACTCTCAGCTTCGTCTTCAACCGGAACCTGGAGAGCTTCAGCCTCCGTGTCCTCATCGGCATCGCGCTGTCAGGCCTGGGCGCCGTGCTCCTGGCCATCGGCGTCACCTAACCCTTCGGTAACCGGTGCCCATCGGCAATATCTTCTTCGTGGAGTTACATGAGCAAACAGCAGCAAGAGCCCGCCCGTCCGTCAGGCATCTTCTACGGCTGGTGGATCGTTCTGGCGTCGATGAGCGTGCTGGTCATCGGCAGCGGCTTCTACTGGCAGGGGTTCGGTGTCTTCTTCCTCTCCCTGCAGGAGGAGTTCGCCACCAACCGGGCAGCCCTCAGCGGCGCCATCGCCCTCTCGCAGCTCGAGGGCGGCATGCTTGGGCCTCTCGGCGGCTACCTGGTCGACCGCTACGGCCCGAGGCGCATGATCACCATTGGGGCCATTACCATGGGCGTGGGATTCCTGCTCATGAGCCAGGTGACCTCCCTCCTCATGTTCTACATCGTCTTTCTGGGCGTCATCTCCGTGGGCATGTCCGTCGGCATTCGAGTGCCGGCGCTGGTGGCTCCGGCCAACTGGTTCGTCAAGAAGCGCGGCCTCGCGATTGGCATCTCCCTGACGGGCAGCGGCCTGGGAGGGCTTTTCATCCCAATCTTGGGGTTGCTCATAGTCAACTACGGTTGGCGCACAACCGCCGTGGCGGCCGGCATCGCCATCTGGGTGCTGGCGATCCCCCTCGCGCTGATCATGCGCACCCGCCCCGAGGACCACGGCCTCCTCCCCGACGGCGAGCGCCCCAGCGAGCGGCAGCCGGCTCCCGCCGCGTCGGGCTCGACCGATGCGTCCAGCGCCGTCCGGGCCCCGGTGGACCACATGGAGGGCGACTACACCCTGCGGAGCGCGCTGCGGCTGCCGGTGTTTTGGTTTCTGGCGGTTGCGTTCGGTCTGCGCCAGTTCGCCGTTGGGGCCATCTCCCTGCACGTCGTGCCCTTCATGGTCGACACCGGCCGCAGCCTCGAGGTCGCCTCGACCATCCTCGCCGCGACCACCTTGACCAGCGTTGTGGGACGCCTGGGCTTCGGGTGGCTGGCCGACCGCTTCCCGCCTCGCTACATCATGGCCGTCAGCATGGTGATGGTGGGCATTGGCGCCCTCATCCTGAGCAACGTCACGGACGGCTGGACGCTCCTGGTGCTGTACATCGTCGTCTACGCCATCGGCTGGGGCGGCGGCGCCGTCACCATGAACGCCACCCGCGGCGCCTACTTCGGCCGGCGGGCCTTCGGCACCATCTCCGGCACCATGGATTTCTTCCAGATGTTCGGGCTGGTGCTGGGGCCAATCTTTGCGGGCTTCGTCTTCGACATTACGGGGAACTACACAATCGCCTTCACAAGCTTCGCGGTGTCCGCCGCGGCTTCGGGCGTGCTGATGGTGTTCTTGCGCCCGCCGAGACGCGCCCCGTCGACACGGCAGGACGCGACTGACACCGCGCTCCACGAGGGGTAGGGAGCTCCGGGGGAGTCCTATAAAAGGCAAGGCGCCCGCACGTCAGTGCGAGCGCCCCTGCTCTCGTGTTGACACCGCTGGCGCGGCGCGCCTAGGCGTACTTGCGCCCCTGCCCCTGTACTTCCAGTCCCGCCTGCTCGCCGGCCTCGATGTACGCCTCACCGATGTTGGAGCACTTCACAGCCTTGTCCCCAGAGCGGACCTCAAATCCTACGAGACGGCCGCCGTCCCAGATCTCAATGATCTCTGCCTTGCCGTGTGGCCCTTCGAGTACTGCAATCTGTTCTTCTTCTGCCATAGTCCCTTCTCCCGTTAAGACGCCCAGCCCATGCGGGCTGGGCGTCGAAATCGCTGTTTCGCCCTGGCTGGTTGCCTTGGCCTATACCGCCGCGACTATACGGTTACCTTGTCGGTAATGTACTGCGACGTGCATTCAGCCTTGACCTGCTCCACCAGTTCCTCGACCGTTCCCTCCGTCGACATTGCCGCCGCGCGGTGGTAGGAGTAGGCCGCAGGCCGCCATGGCTCTTGGGGCTCTTCCCCTTCCATCATGTTCCGCGCCATCTTCAGCAAGCGCCTCCGGACCGCGATGATCATGAAGTCAGAGCTCGTCAGGTGCTCCTGCGTGCGGTCGGCGACGGCCCCCCACTGGTCCTCCATCATGGAGATGTCCTGGAGCGGGAAGCAGCTCAGGCCGGAGTAGTTGAAGTACCGCTGCATGTTGCGGTCGATCTGGTAGTGGTTGCCCATGTTCTTCACCGGCTTGAACGTGCCGGGAATGAGCTCCGGGAAGTACCAGCCGTCGTTCTTGTAGTGCTCAAGCTCGGCGTTGGGGATGGGCTCGTATGCCCACCGGACCCGGTAGAACATGAGGCTCTTGTTGTCGATGGGAATCCGGATGTTGCTCGAGTAGGTGTTCGGGCCCGCTGTCGTGCCGGCCGTCGGGAAGATGGGCGCCATCCAGGGGGACACACTGGCGAACTTGGTGCCGTCTGGCCGCTCGCCGGACCGGACGAAGAGGAGGCCGGAGTCGGAGTTTTCGACGTGGCCCCAGTTGTCCTTGTCATTCTCGGTCTGGCGCCGGGGCCCCACAGCGTTGGGGAACGGCTCGTTCTCAGGGGTCGGCCGCATCCGGTTCTGGTTGGGGATCACGTTGTATTGCGGCACCTGCGGCCCGCCGTCCAGCACCGTGTGCAGGAAGGGCCCGTGGCCGGGGTCGTAGTCGCCTTCCATCGCCTGCAGGTAGTTGCACTCCATGATGAACTTCCGCACGTAGACGTGGTCCAGCGGCATCTTCGTCCACTCGAATTCCGGGAAGGGCGGCTGGCTCTCTGCCGGGCCCATGTAGGTCCAGATCAGGCGGCCGGCCTCCACGCACGGGTATGCGCGAATCTTGATCTTGTCCTTGAACGTGTCTCCCTCCGGCGCGTTCGGCATGTCGACGCAGTTCCCGTCGACGTCGAACTTCCATCCGTGGTACACGCAGCGGATGCCGCACTCTTCGTTCCGGCCGAAGAACAGCGATGCGCCGCGGTGCGGACAGTACTTGTCCATCAGGCCGGGCCGGCCGTCCGTGTCGCGGAATGCCACCAAGCTCTCGCCCAGGAGCGTCATCTCTACGGGGTCGCAGTCCGGTCCCGCAAGCTCCTCGGCCAACAGGGCGGGAATCCAGAAGCGGCGGAACACCTCGCCCATAGGCGTGCCGCGGTCGATATTGGTAAGCAGCTCGTTGTCTTCCCTCGTCAGCATGGCCTACATCCTCCTATATTTGTGCTCAACACACACTGCGGGCAGTCTTACGGATACTAATCACATAACGGAAGTATGTCAAGACAGTTCGCAGCCTTCTTGCGCCTATACCTGAAATGTCGAATCTTACGACGTTGGTTCCCAGAGCTCGATCGCGTTTCCTTCGGGGTCGTGAATGCGGGCGAAGCGGCCTATCCCCTCCATCTCGCTCTCGTGACTGACCTCGATATCCGCAGCCTTCAGTTGTGCGACCATCCCGTCCAGGTCAGCTACTCGGAAGTTCAGCATGAAACTCTTGTCGGCTGCGAAATAGTCCGTGCCGGCATCGAAGGGCGAGAAGACCGTGACCCCGGACTCGGTCACCCAGGGCTCCATCTCCATGTTCATCGGAGCAGGATTGATGCCAAGGTGGTCCTGATACCATTTCGCGAGCCCTTCCGGGTCCTTTGCCCGAAAGAAGAACCCGCCGAATCCCTGAACACTTTCCATGCTGCACCTTTCCCTGCGAAGGAGTTGTTGGCGGCCGTTTTGCCCTCGACCGGAGGGAGTCCACGAACAGGCCCTGCGCGCCCGCAATCCACAAGAGGCTGTCCGACACCCTGGCGGGCGAGAATTGCGTTAAGGGATCCTGCTATGTCCACGAGCACGGCGGCTTGGCCGGAGCAACATTCGCTGTAATTCCCGGAAACGAGGCTCCGTTACTTCAAACTGAAACACTACCCGCAAACCCGCGGGGCGAATCTTCGCAAGAGGGCTGTTTGAGAATGGACCTCAGTAGCCGTAGGCCTTTTCGAGATGTGCCGAGCTAGTTGGGTACAGTCAGAATCTCCCAGCTGTGGCCGTTGGCGTCCTTCCAGTAGAGCCCTCGGCCGCCGCGGCGGTGGTTGATCTGCATGTCGCCCTGCGACCCCGGCAGGCTGCCGTACACGACGCCCTCCGCCTGGATGCGCCCGAAGATGTCGTCAAACTCCTCCTCGGTCACCTGGAACGCGTAATGGTGCGACTCGAAGTTCTCCCGGTTGTCGAAGTCCAGCGTGAATCGCTCGTCCACGCGCACCGGAGCGAAGTGCCCCATGGCGCCCTCATACTTCAGGCCGAGGATGTGCGCGATGTGCTTTGCCGACGCCTCCTTGTCGTGCGCCGGGACGATGGTGTGGTTGAGAGAAATGGCCATTGCTTCCCTCCTGCCTGTGCTGTTGCCGTTTCGAGTAAAGGTATGCCTGCAGATTTGGGGTGTCAAGCGCGCGCGAGGGCGTGACGCGCGGCTGTTCAGCAGGCTACCATTGCCGGGTAGACCGGCAATCCTCCAACAGAGGCCAGCATGAGCGGACTCGACTACTTCTCGACCGTGGGCGGAACGCCCCTGGTGGAGCTGGCACACTCCAGCCCCAGGCCCGGCGTGCGCCTCTTCGCCAAGCTGGAGGGCAACAACCCCAGCGGCAGCGTCAAGGATCGCGTGGCCCTGCGCATCATCCAGGCCGCCGAGGAGAGCGGCGCCCTCTCGCCGGGACAGACCATCGTTGAGGCCAGCACCGGCAACATGGCCCTCGCCCTCGCCGCCTGCGCCAAGCACCGCGGCTACACAATGTGCGCCATCGTCCCGCCCCAGGTCGCCCCCGGCATCCCGGAGCTGCTGGAGCTGTTCGGCGTCGAGATCCTCTGGGTCGAGCCCCGCTCCGGCATGCTCGGCCCCATCGAGGAGGCGCAGCGTTTGGCGCAGGAGAACGGCTGGTGGTTCGCGCAGCAGTTCGCCAGCCCAACGAACCTCCAGGCCCACTATGAGGGCACGGGTCCGGAGATCCTCTCCGCGCTGCCGCAGGTCGACGCCTTCGTGGCCGGCATCGGCACCGGCGGCACGGTCACCGGCGCGGGCCGCCGCCTGAAGGAGCGCAACCCCGCGACCGTCGTAGTCGGCGTCGAGCCCCACTTCGGCGAGCGGCTGCAGGGCCTCCGCAGTCTGGAGGAGGGCTACATTCCGCCCCTGCTCGACATGTCCCTCCTCGACCGCCGCTTCATGGTCGACAGCGCCTCCGCCTTCGAGGCCGTCCGCCGCTTGGTGGAGGTTGAGGGCATCTTCGCGGGCATCTCCTCCGGCGCGGTCTTCCATGCGGCTCGCCGCGTCGCAGCCGACGTGGAGTCCGGCAACGTCGTCATGGTCTTCGCCGACCATGGCTGGAAGTACCTCAACGCCTTCCCGTGGATGCCCGCGCCCGAGCGCCCCCAGGGTGCCCCCGACGACGTTGCGTGGTGGTAGCCGCGCCATACCGTTCGCCCTGTGGGAAATCGAAAGGGGAACGGTATGGTCTAAAGCACAAAAGTGAGAACGGAGCACCCGGTGGCAATCAGCATGAGCTTGGCCGAGCTTGTTGACCTCATCAACGTGCTCGCGGAGCGCGCCCCGCTGACCATGGTCGCCTTCGACGGCCCAAGCGGCTCCGGCAAGTCCACCCTCACCCTGAATCTGCAGAAGTTGCTGCCTGGCAGCCAGGTCGTTGACATCGAGTTCTTCTACAGCGACGTTGGCGTAGACCCGCCCGACGGCCTCTCGCCGGAGGAGTGCTACGAGCAGCACGTAGACTGGCGAGCGCTCGACGAGCAAGTCCTCCGCCCCCTCCGCCGGGGCGAGACGGGCAGCTACCAGCTCTACGATTGGATAGCGGAGCAGAAGGGCGACTGGGTAAGCGTCACGCCTGAGGGGATCGTGCTGATAAACGGCCTCTACGCCATGCGCCCTGAGCTCATGGACGTCTACGACCTCACCGTCTACGTGGACACGCCCCCCACTGAGCGCACAGCCCGGCTCGCCACGCGTCCCGACAATCCCGTCTGGGTCGAGCGCTGGGCCATCGGCTTCGACTGGTACATCGACCACATGCGCGTCGAGGAGCGCGCGGACATCGTCATCTCCGGCGTTCTGTGATCCTTAGCCTCTTCCCCTGCGAGCGGAGGAAGAGCCTGCCCCGTACTCGATACGGGGTTGGGATGGGGGAGCCTGCGTATGCTATCCTTTTCCCGCGCAAGCCCGGAAATCCTGCCCCTTGGAGGCTGCATGTACACCGTCGACCTCAGCGGGAAGAACGCCCTCGTATTCGGCGTCGCCAACCAGCGGAGCATCGCATGGGCGATTGCCCAGGCGCTCCACGGCGCCGGCGCCACCGTCGCCCTTGCCTACCAGAACGAGCGCCTCCGCGAGCCCGTCCAGGCCCTCGCCGCCGAGATCGGCGACGCCCCGCTCTTCCAGTGCGACATGTCGGTCGACGAGGACGTCGTCAACCTCTACAAGCAGGTCGGCGAGTCGATGGGTTCGCTGTCCATCCTCGTCCACAGCATCGCCTTCGCCAACCGCGACGACCTTGGCGGAGACTTCTCCAAGACTGACCGCGAGGGCTTTCGTCTGGCGCTGGACGTCAGCGCCTACTCCATCATCCCCATGGTCCGCCACGCGGCCCCGCTGATGACGGAAGGCGCCACGGTGGTCGCGATGACGTTCCTGGCAGCCGAGAAGGTCTTTCCGGGCTACAACGTGATGGGCGTCGCCAAGGCGGCATTGGAGAATTCAGTGAGGCAGCTCGCAGCCGAGTACGGCCCCGCGGGAATCCGCGTGAACGCCATCTCAGCGGGGCCGCTGGACACACTCTCGTCGAGGGTCATCTCCGGCTACCGCGACATGAAGCGCATCCACGCCGAGCGCGCTTCCATGGGGCGCAACATAACGCACGAAGACGTCGGCGGCACGGCCCTCTACCTGTGCAGCAACCTCTCCTCCGGCGTCACCGGCGAGGTTATTCACGTAGATGCTGGCTACAGCATCATGGGCATCTAGCCGAGTCCGTTCGCCCTGAGGGAAGTCGAAGGGCGTACCGAGTATGCCAACGCCCCCGCTACCGGAACCCCGCGAAGTCGTTCGGCATCGACACCTCGATCAGGTGGAAGCCCCGCGACTTGATCGCTCCGTCCAGCGTCGTCTCCAGCTCGGCCAGCGTGTCCACCCGCGTCGCCGCAAGCCCGTAGGACTCGGCCAGCCGCACGAAGTCGGGGTTCACCAGGTCGGACGCCATGTAACGCTCGCTGAAGAGCGTTCGCTGCTGACCCCTGAGCACGCCCCACGAGTTGTTGTTCCACACGATGGCCGTCAGAGGGATGTCGTACTGCGCCGCCGTGCCAAGCTCCTGCAGGTTGAGCTGGAACCCGCCGTCGCCGCTGAACAGCACCACCGGCACGTCCGGCCGCCCGACGGCCGCGCCCAGCGACGCCGGGAACCCGAAGCCGATGTCCGCCCACCCGTGCGGCCCCATGTACGTGCGCGGCTCGTACACCGGGAACGCCTGCACCGCCGAGTATGCCGGCAGCGTCGCGTCTGCCACGACGATGGCGTCGCGCGGTATGACCCGCCGCACGGCGTCGAGCGTCCGCTGCTGGTTCGGCTCGCTTGCCCCGAACGCCTCGCGCACCTGCCGCCGCAGCTCGGCGGCCTCCTCGCTGCTGTCGCCGCCCGCCGAGTCTGGCAGCGCCGCCGTGAACTGCTGCAGCACGAGCGCCGCATCGCCCTGCACGCCCGCCGTCACCGGGTAGTTCTTCCCCAGCTCGGTCGCGTCAATGTCGATCTGCACGATGGTCTCCGGCAGCTTTATGCCCACCATCTTCGTCATGTGGTACGGCATCCGGCTGCCCACGATGACCACGGCGTCGGCTTCCGGCAGCGCCTTCTGGATCGGGTTGGGTCCGTACGGTCCGCGCCCTCCCCACGTCACGCCCGCGTACAGCGGGTGGTCCGCCGGAAACGCGCCCTTGCCGCCGTACGTCGTCACCACCACCGCCCCCAGCCGCTCGGCGAGCGCCCTGAGCTGCGCCGTCGCCTCCGCCGAGATGACGCCGCCGCCCGCCCAGATGACGATGCGCTTGCACCCTGCCAGCGTCTGCGCGGCCTTCTCGACCGCCGCCGGGTCGCCCGCGCTCTTGGCCTGCTCCTGCCGCCCCAGCACCTCCACGTCCGCATCGGAGTGGAGGATGTCCGTGGGCACCTCGATCTCGATGGGCCCCGGCCGCTCCGTTTGGAAGCGGTTGAACGCGTCCAGCATCGTCTGCGAGATCTCCTGGTGCGTCCGCGGCATCGCCTGCCACCGCGTCACCGACTCGAACATCTGCTGCTGCTTGAACGGCTCGTGCAGGAAGCCGAGCCCCTTGTCCACCAGCGCCAGATCGACGTTGCTCGTGACCTGCAGCACCGGCGACGACGCCGACCACGCCTCGCCCAGCGCACCCAGCGTGTTCGCCGCGCCGGGGCCCGTGCTCGTGAAGCATACCCCCGGCTTCCCCGTAGCCCGCGCATAGCCGTCCGCCTCGTACGCCGCAGCCTGCTCGTGCCGGGCGCTGATGAAGCGGAACTTGTCCTGAAGGTCGTACAGCGCGTCATACACGGACATCATGTGCACGGAAATGATGCCGAAGGCCGTGTCCACGCCCTGCGCCATCAGGGAATCGATGACTGCTTTGCCTCCGCTCATGCGGGCCACAGATCACCTCCAGTGGTTCGAAATGGTGCTTGTTCCAATTACCGCAGCTCCTCGGGCAGCAGTTCCGACGGCCGCTCCAGCAGCCGCTTCAGCTCACCGAGGAACCGGGCCGCGGTGACGCCGTCCTCCACCCGGTGGTCGACTGAGATGGTGAGGTTCATCATCTGCCCCACGACAATCTCGTCGCCCCGCACGACGGGCTCCTTACGGATGGCCCCCACCGCGAGGATCGCAGCGTTGGGTGGGTGCACCACCGCTTGGAAGGTGTGCACGCCCAGGCTGCCGAGGTTGCTGATGGCGAACGTCGCGCTCGTCAGCTCCTCCGGCCGCAGCGCGTTCTCTTTTGCGCGCCGCACCAGATCGCGGCCCGCCGTTGACAGCTCGATGATGCTCTTGTCCTGGCACTCCAGCAGCGCCGGGACCATGATCCCCTCTTGGTCCATGTCCACCACAACGCCGATGTTGATTGAGGGGTGGAACAGCAGCGAGTCGCCCGCAAAGCTCGCGTTCAGCGTGGGGTACTTCTGCAGCGCCAACGCGCACGCTTTGACCACCATGTCGTTGACGCTGAGGCGCACGTTCTGCGATTGCAGCTTGGGGTTGACCTCGCTTCGCAGGGCCAGCGCCGGGTCAGCCGACACCTCGATGGCCATGTAGAAGTGCGGGATCTCGCTCTTGCTGTGCGACGTTAGCCGCGCAATCGCCAACCGCATCCGGCTCAGGGGCACTGTCTCGGCGGCCGTCGTTGGCTCCGTCGCCTCCGACAGCAGTTGCTCGGCATACGCTGCGACATCGGCCTCCGTGATCCGCCCGCCCGGCCCCGAGCCCGTCACGTGCGCCAGGTCGATGCCGCGCTCCGCCGCCAGCTTCCGCGCAATCGGCGAGGCCCGCACGCCGGCCGGCGCCGCCGAGGGAGCGGTGGGTGTGGAAGGCGCAGGCGCCGTTGCCCGTTCCGGTTGCGCCGGTGCCGCCTGCGCTGTTGCCGCCGCACTTGCCAGCGCCTCCGAGACGTCCTCGCCCGGCTGTCCGATGATTGCGAGCAGTTGCCCGACTGGAACGGTGTCGCCCTCCGCGGCAACCTGCTTGAGGAGCGTGCCGGTCGCCCCGGACGGCATCGGCACAATCGCCTTGTCCGTCTCGATCTCGGCAATGTCATCGCCGAGGTTCACGTGTTCGCCCTCGGCCTTCAGCCACTTGACGACAATGGCCTCTTGCGTGTCATAGCCCATGCGGGGCATGAGGACGGTGATGGCCACTTCGCGCTCCTTGTGGGGAAGTCAACTTGCTTATGGGCGCCACGATTCTACCACAGCGTTGCCGCCCGAACCCTGGAGGCGACAATGTTCCCTCCCCCTCGGGGGAGGGTTAGGGTGGGGGAGCCCCCTACCCGTGCAGCGCCTCGCCGACCGCCGCCAGCGCCGCCTCCTTGACCACCTCCGAGAGACTCGGGTGTGCGTGCACCATCTCCCCGAGCTCCCGCGCCGTCCCTTCCAGCAGTCGAGTCATCGAGAGCTCGCCCAGCAGCTCCGTTACTTCCGGCCCGACAAGGTGCGCGCCCAAGATGCGCTCCGAGCCCTCTTCCACGACCACCTTTGCAAAACCCTCGTAGTCTGCTGCCCCCAGCGCCTTGCCGTTGGGCCGGAACGGGAATTTCCCCACGCGTACAGCCAGCCCCGCGTCCCGCGCCGCCTCCTCCGTCATCCCGAAGCTCGCCACCTGCGGCTGGCAGTACACGGCCCGCGGCATCAAGCCATGGTCCAGCGGTGTCGGGTTCAGCCCCGCCAGCCGCTCCACGACGTACACGCCCTGCGCCGACGCCACGTGTGCCAGCGCCAGCTTCCCGTTGACGTCCCCCACGGCGTAGACGCCCTCGGCCGTCGTCTGCAGGTGCTCGTCGACGGTAATGAGCCCCCGCTCCGTCGAGATGCCCGCTTCCTCCAGCCCCAGCCCCTCAACGTTGCCCTGAATGCCCACCGCCACCACAACGCGGTCCGTGAGCACCTCTTCCTCGCCCTCGTCGTCGACTGTGAACACCGTCAGGACGGCCTTGTCGCTCTCGCGACGGTGGCTCACCAGGTGCGTGCCGGGCCTGCAATTGATGCCCTGCCTCTTGAAGACCCGCTCCACCTCCGCGCTCACCTCCGCGTCCTCCAGCGGCAGCAGCCGCGGCAGCGCCTCGATGATGGTGGTGTCGACGCCATAGGCGTTGTACACGAATGCCAGCTCGCACCCGATCGCCCCGCCGCCGACGAAGACCGCCGAAGCGGGCATGGCCCTCGCCTCCAGCGCCTCACGGCTCGTCATCACCAGTTCGCCGTCGACGTCCAGCCCCGGCAGCGACCGTGGCCGCGCCCCAGTCGCGATGATGATGGTCGATGCCTCCAGCAGCTCCTCCGAGCCCTCGACTGCCACCGTGTGCGCGTCCCGCAGGCGCGCATGCCCGTTGACCACGTCAACCCCGTTCTTGCGGAAGAGGTAGTTGACGCCCCTTGTCATCCGGTCCACCACCCCGCGGCTCCGGTCGACGGCCGCGCCGAAGTCCACCTGCATCCCCTCGATGTTGACCCCCCAGAAGTTCGCATTCTTGAAGAGGCTGACCACCTCGGCGTTGCGGATGAGCGCCTTGCTCGGAATGCACCCCCAGTTGAGGCACGTCCCGCCGACGCTGTCGCGCTCCACCACGGCAACCTTCATGCCCAGCTGTGCCGCACGCAGCGCCGCCACGTAGCCGCCGGGCCCCGCGCCGATGATGACAACGTCGTATGTGGCCATCCCGTCCTCCATGTCTGCCAAAGCTCCTTCTCCCTCTGGGGGAAGGTTGGGATGGGGGGCGCTACGCCGAGCCCTCCGCCGCTTCCTCGCGCCGCGCCTTTGGCCGCGCGAACCGCGCCAGCCGCAGGCCGACCTCGTAGAGCACGAGGAAAGGCAGCGCGACCAGCGTCTGGTTCAGCGGGTCGAACGTGGGCGTGATCATCGCGCCCAGCAGGAACGCCACCACGATGATGAGCCGCCGGGCCCGCGCCATTGCGTCCGGACTGACGATGCCCGCCTTTGCCGCGGTGAACATGATGAGCGGCGTCTCAAAGACCACCCCCATCCAGAATACCAGTGTGATGAGCAGGTTGACGTAGTTGCTGATGCGGATCATCGGCACTGCAACGTCCGCGCCGTAGGTCAGCAGGAACTTCAGCATCGGCGGGATGAGCACGAAGTACGCGAACGCCGCCCCCGCCGCGAAGCACAGCAGCGCCGCCGGCGTCATCGAAATCAGGTACGTCTTCTCCCGCCTCGTAAGCCCCGGCGACACGAATGCCACGACTTGGTACGTGAGCACCGGCAGCGCGATGACCAGCCCGCCCAGCAGCGCCACCTTCACGGTCACGCCCAGCAGCTCCGTGACCTCCGTGTAGATCGGCCCGCCCGTGTCCGAGAGATACCCCTCGCCCGGGCGCAGCAGTGCCTGCACAAGCGGCTCGAAGAACACGACGCTGACCACCGCGCCGACGATGACCGCCATCACCACCACAAACAGCCGCCAGCGCAGCTCCTCCAGGTGTTTCCGCAGCGGTCGGGGTTCGGCGGCCACGGCTACGCCCCGTCACCGGCGTCGGTTGAGCGCCGTCGTCGCGGCCGCGCGACGCCCGGACTCTCGTCGCCCTCGTCCTTGCCGCCCGCCTCCGGCTCCTCGAGCAGGTCGTCCAGCGTCCGAGGGATGCTCGCGAACGTCTGCCGCAGGTCGGCCACCACCTTCGCCACGTCCCGCGCCGAGGTCATCATGCGCTCAGGCCCCAGCACCAGAAACGCGACCAGCAGCACCACGAACAGCTCCATCGGCCCGACGCCCATCACGTTCATGGCCCCGGCTCCTTGTCGCCGCCCGAATTTCCCCGAGTCTGTTGAAGGGAGCCGGGCAGCGGCCACCCCCGCTCCGGAATGGACGCGCACCCCGAGCATGCGCCGGGCGCACCCCATTCCCCGCCCTGCGCCGTCTCGACGCCGCAATCCAGCAGTATCGAGCGCACCCGGCACAGCGGCAGCCCGATGACGTTCGTCCAACACCCATCGATGGCTGCAGCAGGGTGGAAAGCCGCGTCCTGCGCCGCGTACGCCCCCGCCTTGTCCATCGGGTTGCCGGAGGCGATGTACGCTGCCATCTCCTCGTCCGAGTACTCCCGCATCGTGACCCGAGTCGCATCGAACGCCGTCGTGCTCTCGCCCGTCGCCGCGTCCACGATGGCCACGCCCGTGATGACGGTGTGCGTCCTCCCCCGCAGCGCCCGCAGCGTCGCCGCCGCCTGGGCCGCGTCCGCCGGCTTGCCGTACACGACGCCGTCCAGCGCCACGACCGTGTCCGCACCCAGTGCCAGCCCTGACGTTCGCTCCGCCGCGACGGCCTGCGCCTTCCGCAGCGCCAGCGATTCCGCAATCCGCTCCGGCGTGTCCTCACCCTCCCCCGGCGTTTCGTCCACCCCGGACACCGCCACGTCGTAGTCCAGTCCCAGCAGTTGCAGCAGCTCCCGCCGCCGCGGTGACGCCGATGCCAGCGTCAGCGATGTGGCCTCACCGCTCCCACGTAGGCCAATCCGTTCACCCTGAGGTTCTCGAAGGGTCTCTCGAACGGATTGGCCGGTGCCCGCCGACCTATCGCCCTCCCGTGAAAGCACTGCAATCGCCTCGATGTGGTGCGTGTGCGGGAACAGGTCCACCGGCTGCACCATCTCGACGCGATACCCGCCCTCCACCAGCACGGCCAGGTCCCGCGCCAGCGCGTCCGGCTCGCACGAGACATACGCACCCCGGCGCGGCCCCAGCCGCACGACAGCGTCCAGCGCCCGCCGGTCGCACCCGGCCCGCGGCGGGTCGAGGATGAGCGCGTCCGGCGCCTCCGCCAGCGTCCCCAGCACGTCCTCCGTCTTCCCCAGCCGGAACTCCACGGTCGGCGAGTCCTCCGCGTTCACCCGCGCGTCCTTCACCGCGGCGGACGACTCCTCGATGGCGATGACCCGCCGGCATCGGTCAGCCAGCAGCCGCGCAAACACCCCTACGCCCGCGTACGCGTCGATGAGCATGTCCGTTGGCCGCAGCCGGAGCTGCTCTCCGACGAACTCCACCATCGCCTCCGCCGTCGGCGTGTTCACTTGGAAGAACGACGGCGACGCCACGCGGAACCGCTGCCCGTGCATCGCCTCCGTGTAGTGCTTCTGTCCGCTCTCCAGTTCGATGCCCTGACCCACCAGTCGCGGCTGCACCAGGTACTCACCCGTGTTCACGCCGTAGCGCACCGAGAGCTGCGTCGTCTCCGCGCACCGTTCCTGCAGCTTGCCCAGCGCCTCGTTGATCCACGGGTGCATCAGGTCGCACCGGTCGACGCGCAGGAACCGCCGCGTGGTGTGGTTGACGTAACCCAGCGTCCCGCCCGGCCCGATGGTGAACCGGGCATGGTTCCGGTACCCGGACGTCGACCGGCTCGGCATCGTCGGCAGCACGTCGATGTCCGCGAGCCCCGGCGCCCCACGCAGTGTCGCCTCCACACGCTCGCGCTTGATCTCAAGCTGCTGCTCGTACGAGATATGCCGCCATTGGCACCCCGTGCACGGCCAGAAGTACGCGCAGTCCGACTCGACTCGGTGCGGCGATGCCTCCAGCACCTCCACCACCCGCGCCGCGACGTGGTCGCGACGTATTCGCACCGCCTCGGCCACGACGCGCTCGGCCGGAATGCCGCCGAACACCGTCGCTGGCTCGCCGTCCCACACGGCCGTGCATTCGCCGGTGGGAGTCAGCTCGCCGAGGGTGATCTCGATGCGGTCACCGGGCGCGGGGCCCGCGTGCGCGGCGCGTGGCGTTGCTTCAGTCATGGTAATTTCTACTATAGGTGCTGCCCCTACCCCTGCCAAGGCGCACAGCTTGACACCCCCTACGAAATCCGCCTACAATGCGGTGTTCAAGCAAACGAAGTGAGGCAACCATTGTCTGAAGTCCACCAGATGGAAGGCGAGACCTTCGAGAGCATGCTCCGCCGCTTCAACAAGCGCGTTCAGCAGGACGGCGTCCTGTCCGAGGCGCGCCGGCGGGCCCACTTTGAGCCCCCCAGTGTGACGCGGAAGAAGAAGGAAGCCGCCAAGCGCCGCAAGAGCCGCAAGAACTCGTAGCCCCGCCATGACGCTCCAGGACCGACTGTCTGAGGACCTGCGGGAGGCCATGCGCTCCGGCGATACTCTGCGCCGCGACGTCGTTCGCATGGCGCGCAACGCCATCGCTTACGCCGAGAAGGCCAAGGGCGCCCCGCTCGACGACGCCGAAGCCCTCACCGCCCTCCAGCAGCAGGCACGCCAGCGCCGCGACTCCATCGAGGCCTACCGCGCCGCCGGCCGCGAGGACCGCATGGCGCAGGAGTCGTCGGAGTTGGCCGTGCTGGAGCACTATCTCCCCCAGATGATGGAGCGTGAAGAGGTCGAGGCGGTCGCCCGCGCAGTCATCGAGCAGCTCGGAGCGTCCGGCCCCGGCGACAAGGGCAAGGTGATGGGCCGCCTCATGTCGGAGCTCAAGGGCAAGGCCGACGGCGGCCTCGTAAACGCAACAGTCACGGAGTTGCTCCAAGCCTAGCAGTGGAGGCGAGCAATCTGAGGGAACCGGCCCCAACCACATGAACGGTTGGGGTCTTTTGTACTCCGCCCCCATCCCCTCATACCGGCGAATACCGGTATCCAGAAGGGCGGTGGCGGCGGGTCCCTCTTCCCTCATGATGGTGGAAGGTTGGGATGGAGGTGAACCCCCGCCCCCATCCCCTCATACCGGCGAATGCCGGTATCCAGAAGGGCGGTGGCGGCGGGTCCCTCTTCCCTCATGATGGTGGAAGGTTGGGATGGAGGTGAACCCCCGCCCCCATCCCTCATACCGGCGAATGCCGGTATCCAGAGGCCTGTGGTACCGTAGTGGCGACCCTCGTGGTCGCCCGCTCGCCCCCTCCCGTCATTCCTGCGAAGGCAGGAATCCAGAGGGGCTGGGTGGGGCCGAGGCCCAAACACCCATGGTTATTTCAAGGAAACAACCGCCCGGCTAATCTCGGCAAAGGAACGGAGGATGCATGCGGTTCGGCGTGGTGGTCTTCCCCGGCACATGGAGCGACCGTGACTTCGGTGTCGCCCTGAAGGAGTCGCTGGAGCAGGACGTCCGCTTCGTCTGGCACCGGGAGCGCGACCTCACCGGCTACGACTGCGTCGTCCTCCCCGGCGGCTTCGCGTATGGCGACTACCTCCGAACCGGCGCCATCGCCAGCCTCTCGCCCGTCATGGAGTCCGTCGTCACCTACGCCGAGCGCGGCGGTCTCGTCCTTGGAAGCTGCAATGGTTTCCAGATCCTCTGCGAGGCCGGCATGCTCCCCGGCGCCCTTCTCCGCAACGACCACCTCGAGTTTCGGAACGAGTGGACACACCTGCGCGTCGAGAACGCCGACACGCCCTTCACCCGCGCCTGCGCCGTCGGCGACGCCCTCTGCATGCCCGTCTCCCACGGCGAGGGCCGCTACTTCGCCGACCCCAAGGACCTCGTCGACCTCGAGCTCAACGGCCAGGTCGTCTTCCGCTACGCCGACGCCAACGGCGTGCCCACCGCCGAGTCCAACCCCAACGGCTCCTTCAACAACATCGCCGGCATCATCAACAAGCGCGGCAACGTCCTCGGCATGATGCCGCACCCGGAGCGCGCCTCCTCCGCGCTCCTCGGCGGCGCCGACGGCCTCCGCATCTTCCACTCCATCCTCGGCGAGCGTACCTTCGCATGACGGGCATCCTCTTTGCCCTGGGAGCCTCTACGGTCTGGGGCATGGCGAATGTGTGGATCCGCCTGGCGTTGCGGGACATGCGGCCGACCACCAGCGCCGTCTTTTCGCTCTTTGCGGGACTCCTGCTGCTCATACCGCTGTCACTTGTGCTGCACTGGAGCGACCTGACCGCGATGACCGTTGGCGCCATCGTCGCCGTCTTCTTCTACGGCATGTCGAATTTCCTGTTGGGCAGGTTCCTCAACTACTCCAGCATCAGCCGCATCGGCCTCAGCCGCTCAGTCCCCATCGTATCGGCGTCGCCGGTCCCCGCATTGCTGCTGGCCATCCTCCTTCTTGGTGAAGAGGTCAACCTGCTGCTCATCGTCGGGGCGATGGTCGTCTTGTCCGGCGTGCTGCTGATTGTGACGGAACGGCGATGAGGCCGCCCCAACAGACCCCCGAAGCACGCCCGTCTGGGCTCACCAGATCGCACGTCATCGGGTACGCGCTGGCCGGAGCGGCGTGCCTCGCCTATGGCGCCAGCCTCATCCTGGCGAAGCAGGTGGTGGAGGACACGCCGCCCCTCTTGGGTGCCACGTTGGGGATGAGCTTCGGCCTCGTGGTGTTGGCGGTCATCTCCGCGCCCGACGTCCGCCGCGACAAGGGGACGCGGCAACGAGCATGGGTGTGGGCCGCATTGGGCGGCTTGGCCGCGGGCGGTGGCATCACCCTCATGTTCCTCGCCGTTTCAAACGCTCCCGTTGTCGTGGTCGCGCCCATCCTCGCAATGAACCCCCTGACCGCCATCCTCTTCTCCCAGATCTTCATCCGGGGCATGGAGCGCCTCACCCCGCGAGTGCTCATCGGCGCCGTGCTGGTGGTTACCGGCGTCATCATCATCAGCCTTGGCCAGAACATCTAGGCCCACCGCTCGCCCCGAGCCTGCCGAGGGGCGGAATCGGGCCATTCCTGAAGCAGCTACCCCGCCCCGGCCCATCCCGTTACGCTATAATGGACCTGTCACAACGGCGCGCTTTGGACGCAACGGGCATGCCGCGCCGCAGGGGGGAAGAATGTCCATGAACCCGCGCTGGACCTACAGAAGGGACGGCGGCCTGCAGGTCCGCATGTACTTCACCATGTTCATGCTGGCCGCCCTCTACCTCTTCTTCGTCACCGTCATGTTCGGCCTCGGCATGCCCATCGAGTTTGTCATAATCATCGCGGCCGTCATGCTCGGCATCCAGTATTTCGCCTCGGACAAGCTTGTCCTGCGCGCCATGAACGCCAAAGTCGTCACGCCAGAGGAGGAACCCCAGCTCCACGCCATGATCGACCGCCTCGTCGAGCGCGCCGGCATGCAGAAGCCCAAGGTCGCCGTCGCCATGACGAACATCCCCAACGCCTTCGCGACGGGCCGCAACCAGGCCAACGCCCTCGTCTGCGTCACCCAGGGCATCAGGGATAGGCTCGACGACGACGAGCTCGAGGGCGTGCTGGGCCACGAGCTCATGCACATCAAGAACAACGACGTCCGCGTCATGACCATGGCGAGCTTCTTTGCGACGGTCGCCGCCATGCTGATGAACATGCTCATGTGGATGAGCCTCTTCGGCGGCATGGGCCGCCATCGCGCGGGCGGAGGCAACTTTGCCGCTGCCCTCATGATCGCCTACCTCGTCTCCATCCTCGTCTACTTCATTGCGACCCTGCTCATCCTTGCCCTCTCCCGCTACCGCGAGTACGCCGCCGACCATGGTGGGGCGCATCTCACCGGCGCGCCCTCCAAGCTCGCCTCCGCGCTGCAGAAGATTTCCGGCGTCATCTCGCGCATCCCCACTGATGACCTCCGCAAGGTGGAGACCGCCAACGCCTTCTTTATCGTGTCCGCCCTCAAGGGCGAGTCCCTCGCCGGCCTCTTTGCCTCCCACCCGCCAATGGACAAGCGCGTCGCCCGCCTCCATCAGCTCGCTGAAGACTTGGAGGGCCGGCGCTGATGCCCCTCTTCGGCAAGGGTAAGGGCAACTCCGGCCAGCCGTCCGGCGGCGACGCCATCCTCGCCATCGCCGTCTCCGAGCCGACGCTCTCGACGTTGCAGATGTACAGCGCCGGCCGCGCGGGTCTCACCTACAAGCCCGCCGGCGGCGAGGCGTTCGAGGAGCTCGAGCAGGAGGTGCGCGGCCTGTTGCACTCCGGGCAGCAGACGACCGGCACGCGCTACGCAGTCGAGACGGACGAGTACGGCTACCGATGGGTCCTGGTCGCTGATGAGCAGTTCGAGAACATGGCGATGGGCCTCTACGTCATCGGCCAGAGCTTCATCGAGCGTGGGGGCAGCGATATGCTGCTGGCGGCCGTCTTCCCCTTTACCTATCAGGGGCAGGAGGTCCACTGGATCTTCACGTTCAAGCGCGGGACCTTCTACCCCTTCGCCCCCATCCCGGAGACCCAGCGCCGCAACAATGAGCTCGAAATGGAACTGGCCGCCAAAGTCGCAGAGCACCTCCCCGTGGAGAAGCGGCTGGAGCAGTGGTTTGCCCTGTGGGGAGCGCCCTTTGACGCAATCTAGGACATCGCCCGTCCGTTGCGCCGCCAGCTACGGCCCGATATACTTGATGTGAGCCTATGGATAACGCATTGCAGCCCGCATACCCGGTGGAACAACCCCAGGAGGAGCGCCGCTCCGTGCTGCGCCGCCATGGCCGTCTCATCATCGGCGGCACGCTGTTCCTTGGGGCGCTCGTCTACTTCGCCTGGCTCGCCTTCCAGGGCTCCACGGTCTACTACCTCACCGTAGACGAGATCCGCACGCAGGGCGCAGCCGCCTACGGTGTCCAGAACCGCGTCTCCGGCAAGCTCGTGCCCGAAAGCTTCGAGCGCGAGCCCCAGGGCACCCTCGCCAGCTTCGCCCTCGCCGACGAGGGCGGCAGCCACACCCTGCCTACCCAGTACAACGGCGTCGTGCCCGACCTCTTCTTTAACGAGCACTCGGAGATCATCGCGGAGGGCAGCTACGGCCCCGACGGCGTCTTCCATGCCGACCAGGTCATCGTGAAGTGCCCCTCCAAGTACGCATCCCAGGCCGAGGCGGAGACCCAGCCTGACTACTCCCGGTTGGAGATCGAGTCCAGCTAGCGGCCGTGACCGCCTCGCCGCTGTCGCCGGCCGGGCTGCCGGCAACAATCCTGAACATTCGCGCCTGTTTTTCGTGAGCCGTGAATTGTAACATCACTGTAACATCCAGTATTTGACAGATTTCGTCGCGACTTCGTACGATGGTTGTACTACTTTGCAATAGAGGTAATGTCGCATGGATGAACTGGACCGCAAGATCATCCAGATCCTTCAGGAGAACGGCCGGGCCAGCAACGCCCGCATCGCCCGTGATGTCGGCGTGAGTGAGGGCACCGTCCGCAGGCGCCTCCAGTCGCTGCTCCAGGAGGGCATCATCAAGGTCGTCGCTCTGCCCGACCCCGAGGTCCTCGGGTACAACACTGAGGCGCTGGTTGGCATCCAGGTTGACCCGGACAAGATCGACGAGGTCGCCCGCCAGCTTGCGGCGCTGCGGGAGAGCTCCTGGGTCTCCGTCACCACCGGCTCATTCGACATCTTCTGCTGGGTGACCCTCCCCTCTTCCGAGGATCTCGGCAACTTCCTCAAGTCGGAGGTCGGCACCATCTCAGGCGTGCGGCGCACAGAGACCTTCGTCAACTTGACGGTCCTCAAGCGCAACTACGGAATCAGTCTCTAGTCGCCCTACTCCCGTTTACGAAATGCGTGTGGTACAATCGCCGATGTTTCGGCGCATGAGTGCGTCTTCAATACATTCCCAAATAGAGGAGGCTCGCCCGCGATGACTCACGTTATTGTCACTCCGTGCATCGGGTTGAAGGAAGGCAGTTGCATCGACGTCTGCCCCGTGGACTGCATTTACACCACGGACGATGACGACCAGATGTTCATCGCCCCGGACGAGTGCATAGACTGCGGCGCCTGTGTCCCCGCCTGCCCGGTCAACGCCATCTTCCTCGAGGACCGCATTCCCGCCGACCAGAAGGAGTTCCTCGAGCTCAACGCCGCCTACTTTGAGGGCAAGGACATGGCCTTCCTCAAGCAGGCCACCAAGACGGCGAAGAGGAACATCGGAGGGTAGGCGAGGCGCATTCGCGCTGTGCTATACTCGATATGCGCATTGGCGGCTGAGGCGTAGCCGCTCGGCGCCCAATTGACAGAGAGCCGAAAGGGGGATTCCCAACTCATGACCTACATCATCGTTTCACCGTGTGTCGGCGTGAAGGACGGCGCCTGCATTGATGTCTGCCCGGTCGACTGCATCTACACCACCGCAGACGACAATCAGATGTACATCGCCCCCGACGAGTGCATCGACTGCGCGGCCTGCGAGCCCGTCTGCCCCGTCACCGCCATCTTCGCCGAGGACCAGGTCCCCGCGGAAGAGGAGTCCTTCATCCAGATCAACTATGACTACTTTGAGGGCAAGGACATGGACGCCCTCAGGGTCGCCACCCAGGAAGCCCCACGCAACATCGGCGAGGGTTAGACCCCCGGCGCATCCCTCCGAACATGAGAAGCCCCGCCTGATTAAGGGCGGGGCTTCTGTCGTGCTTGGTCTTTGAGTCGGCTACCCCTCGCGCAGCAGCCGCCGCAGCACGGTGTGCAGCACCCCGCCTTGCTTGTAGTAGTCAATCTCGACCTGGTTGTCGATGCGCAGCGTCGAGTCGAACGCGAGCAGGGTGCCGTCGTCGCGGACGGCCTGCACCTGCACCGTCTGCCCCGGCGTCAGCCCCTCCGAGATGCCGATGACCTCGAAGGTCTCCCGCCCCGTCAGCCCGAGGCTCTCCGCGCTCTCGCCCGGCTTGAACTGTAGCGGCATGACGCCCATGCCCACGAGGTTGTTCCGGTGGATGCGCTCGTAGCTCTCCGCCACCACCGCGTACACGCCCAGCAGGTTCGGTCCCTTCGCCGCCCAGTCGCGAGAGCTGCCCGAGCCATACTCCTTGCCCGCGATGATCATCGTCGGCGTCCCACTCTCGATGTACTTTTGGGAAGCCTCAAAGATGCTCGTCTCCTCGTCGTTCGGCAGGAAAACCGACCAATCGCCCTCCTTCTCGGGCGTCAGCCGGTTGCGAAGCCGGATGTTGCCGAAGGTGCCCCGCACCATCCCCTCGTGGTTGCCGCGTCGTGAGCCGTAGATGTTGAAGTCAACTGGCTCCACGCCCTTCTCCAGCAGGTACCGCCCCGCCGGCCGGTCGACGGGGATCGCCCCCGCCGGCGAGATGTGGTCCGTCGTGATGGAATCGCCCAGCATCGCCAGCACCCGCGCTCCGAGGATGTCCGTCGGCTCGTCCACGTCCATCTTGAGGTCCAGGAAGTACGGAGCCTCCCGGATGTAGGTCGAGTTCAGGTCCCAGTCGAACAGGTCACCCGTCGGCGCCGGGACCGCCTTCCACGCGTCCGAGCCCTCGGTGACCGTGCTGTACCGCGACCGGAACATCTCCGGGTTCAGCGACTGTGCGATGGTGTCCTGGATCTCGCTCTGCGACGGCCAGATGTCGCGAAGGAACACTGGCTGCCCACCCTCATCCTCACCGAGTGGCTCTGTCGACAGGTCGAGGTCCACCGTCCCCGCGATGGCGTAGGCCACCACCAGCATCGGCGAGGCGAGGTAGTTTGCCTTCACCAGCGGGTGAATGCGCCCCTCGAAGTTGCGGTTGCCGCTGAGCACGGACACGGCCACAAGGTCGTTGTCCTCCGTCGCGGTCGCCACCGGCATCGGCATCGGCCCGCTGTTGCCGATGCACGTCGTGCACCCGTACCCGACGGTGTGGAACCCCAGCGCCTCCAGCGACGGCGTCAGCCCTGCGGTTGCCAGGTAGTCGGTCACCACCTGCGACCCGGGCGCCAGGCTCGTCTTGACCCACGGCTTCGACGACAGCCCCTTCTCGACGGCTTTCTTGGCCAGCAGTCCCGCGCCGATGATCACCGACGGGTTGGAAGTGTTTGTGCAGCTGGTAATCGCCGCGATGACCACCGCCCCGTGCCCAATCTTGTGAGTCTCGCCCTCGATCTCCGCGTCCGCCGTGAGCGGGATGTTGCCGTTCGCCCCCGCCGTCTGGTCCGGGAAGGTGCTGCGGAAGCTCCGCTTCATCTCGCCGAGCGCCACCCGGTCGTGCGGCCTCCGCGGCCCGGACAGGCTTGACTCCACGTCGCCAAGGTCCAGTTGCAGCACGTCCGTGTACTCCGGGTCCGGCGAATCGTCCGTGCGAAAGAGCCCCTGCGCCTTCGCGTACGCCTCGACCAGCGCCACCTGTGCCTCTTCCCTGCCCGTGCCCCGCAGGTAGTCGAGCGTGACGGAGTCGATGGGGAAGTACCCGCACGTCGCCCCGTATTCCGGCGACATGTTCGCTACCGTAGCCCTGTCGGCCAGCGGGATGTTCGACAGTCCGGGTCCGAAGAACTCCACAAACTTCTCCACAACGCCCCGCGCCCGCAGCATCTGCGTCAGCGTCAGCACCATGTCTGTGGTCGTCACGCCCTCGCGCAGCGTGCCGTTCAGCTTGACCCCGATGACCTCCGGCACCTGCATGTAGTAAGGCTGCCCCAGCAGCACGGCCTCCGCCTCGATGCCCCCGACGCCCCAGCCCAGCACGCCCAGCCCGTTGACCATCGTCGTGTGCGAGTCCGTGCCGATGACCGTGTCCGGGAAGATGGTCAGTCCGTCGGACGTCTCTCGTGCCGTTACAACGTCCGCCAGGTACTCCAGGTTCACCTGGTGCACGATGCCCGCGCCCGGCGGCACCAGCCGGAAGTTCTTGAATGCGTTCTGCGCCCACCGAAGGAAGCTGTACCGCTCCATATTGCGCTCGTACTCGCGCTCCACGTTCCGCTGCAGCGCCACCTGCGACCCGAAGAAGTCGATCTGCACCGAGTGGTCGATGACCAGGTCGCATGGGATGAGCGGGTTGATCTTCTGCGGGTCGCCGCCCAGCCGCGCCATCGCGTTCCGCATCGCCGCCAGGTCGACGAGCGCCGGGATGCCGGTCAGGTCCTGCATCAGCACCCGCGCCAACATGAAGGGGAAGGTGCGGTCCGGCTGCTGGCTTGGTTTCCAGCTCGCCACCGCCGCGATGTCCTCTTCCTCCACCAGGTACCCGTCCACGCTCCGAAGCGCGTTCTCCAGCAGGATGCGAATGGTGTAGGGCAGCCGGTCAAGGTTGGTCAGGCCCTCCTTCTCCAGGTGCGGCAGGCTGTAGTAGACCCGGTCGCCCTGCGGCGTGCTCAACGTCGATCGGGCGCCAACGTGATAGCTCTGGCTGGTCATGGGGACATTCTCCTCTTGCGGGGTAATTTGGACACCTGCACTATACCACACGCAGAAGCCGCCCCGGTGCCCTCCCAACCCGCTGTGCTACCATGCCCGTACCTGCTCCGAGGAAGCGAATCGTGCGGCGGCGACAGTTCGTGCCCCATATCCTCCTCGCCATCGCGATGGCCCTCGCCGTCGCGGCGACGGCATGCGCCGACGAGGAGCGCCCCCCGATAACCGTCTTCGCTGCCGCCAGCCTCGCCGATGCCCTCCAGCCCCTCGGCGACACGTTTGCCGCCGAGCACGGAGTCGAGGTCCGCTTCAGCTTCGGCGGCTCCACCACGCTGGCCCAACAGCTCGTCCGCGGCGCGCCCGCCGACCTCTTCATCTCCGCCGGCGAGCTCCCCATGGACCACGTCGAGTCCGCCCGCCTCCTGGCGTCCGGCAGCCGCGTCGACCTGCTCGGCAACGCCCTCGCGCTCGTCGGCCCGGTCGATGGCGCCGCAACCATCGTCACCCCCGAGGACCTCCTCGGCGACGACGTGCGCCGCATCGCGATGGCCGACCCTGCGCTGGCCCCCGCCGGTGTCTACACCCAGGAGGCGCTCGAGACCCTGGGGCTGTGGGACTCGATTCAGCCGAAGCTTATCTATGGCCCGGACGTCCGCACCGCCCTGCAGTACGCCGCCACCGCCGCCGTCGACGCAGCCATCGTCTACGCATCCGACGCCTCCAACGCCGAGGGCGTCCGCGATCTGTGGCGCTTCCCTGCCGGGAGCCACGTCCCGGTGACCTACCCCGCGGCAGTCCTCGCCGAGAGTGGCAACCGCGACGGTGCCGCCACCTTCCTGGCCTTCCTGGGCATTGAGGAGTCGCTGGCCGTCTTCCGCGCCCACGGCTTCACCACGCCCCGGTCTCCCGCCCCGTAAACACCCGCTGCGCCTTGGCACGCTCGCCCGCACCCGCTACCATTTGTGCATCCCATTGCGAAAGGGTATCCCGTATTGCCAACGCCTGAAGAGTATTCCGTCCTCTTCCTCTCGCTCCGCGTTGCGCTCGTCGGCACGCTCCTCGGGCTGCCCATCGGCCTCGCGGTGGCATGGGCCCTCGCGAAGACCTCCATGCGCGGCAAGGTGCTCCTGGACACCCTCGTCTCCTTCCCGCTGGTGCTGCCCCCCGTCGTCACCGGCTACGCGCTCCTTCTCCTTCTCGGCCGCAGCGGCCCCCTCGCCGGGCTGCAGCAGAGCCTCGACGTCGAGCTCCTCTTCACCTGGTTCGCCGCCGCGATGGCCGCCGGCCTCGTCGCCCTGCCCCTCATGGTGCGCTCGATGGAGGTCGCCATGGCCGGCGTCGACACCCGCATCGAGATGGCCGCCCGCCCCCTCGGCGCGAGCCGCTGGAAGGTCTTCACCGGCGTCACCGTCCCCCTCGCCTTCCGTGGCATCGCCGCCGGCACGCTCCTCGCCTTCGCCCGCGGCCTCGGCGAGTTCGGCGCGACGATCATCGTCGCGGGCAACATCCCCGGTTCCACCCAGACCCTCCCCCTCGCCATCTACACCAACCTGCAGACCGGCAACGATGACGCGGCCGTGCGCTTCATCGTCTTCTCCCTCGTGCTGGCGCTGGCCGCATTGCTCGTGCACCGGTGGCTGATCAAGAAGGCGGTGGCGTAGTCATGGGCGAGCCATACCTTGAGCTGCACTTTCGCAAGAGCTATCCGGGCTTCAATTTGGAGCTCGACGCCTCGTTCACCGCGGGCATCACCGCCGTATTCGGCCCCTCCGGCAGCGGCAAGAGCACGACGCTCAACTGCATCGCGGGCACGGCCCGCCCCGACTCCGGCGTGCTGCAACTCTGGGACCGCACCCTCTTCTCCAACGAGAACCGTTTCCTGTCCGTCAACCGCCCGCCGGAGAAGCGCCGAGTGGGCTACGTGCACCAGGACGGCCTCCTCTTCCCCCACCTGCGAGTGCGGGAGAACATCCTATTCGGCTACAACCACACGCCCAAGCAGCGCCGCTACTTGCAGCCCAACGACCTCGTGCGGATCCTCGAGGTCGAGCCCCTCCTGCACCGCATGCCCGCCACCCTCTCAGGCGGCGAGCGCCAGCGCGTCGCCCTCGCCCGCGCCCTCGCCGCCTCCCCCGAGGTGCTTCTGCTCGACGAGCCCCTCGCCTCCCTCGACCTGCCGTCGCGAGGCCGCATCCTCCGCCGCCTGCGTGCCGTCCACAAGGAGACGGGCATCCCGATGGTCTACGTCTCCCACGCCCTCTCGGAGGTTACTGCAATCGCAGAGCAAGCCCTCGTGCTCGACAAGGGCCGGCAAGTCGCGCTGGATTCGCCACGGAAAGTGTTGCATGAGACGCCGGTGTTGCCCCTGCTGGAGCCCGCGCACATGGAGACGCTGCTGGAGGGGCGTGTGGTTGGCCATCACCCGGACAGCGGCCTGACGGAGGCGGCCTTCGCCGGCTTCACCCTCTGGCTGCCCGCCGTCGACCGCCAGGAGGGCGAGGAGATCGCCGTGTCCGTGCCCGCTTCCGACGTCCTCGTCGCCGCCGAGCCGCCCCACGGCCTCAGTGCCCGCAACGTCCTCCGCGCGACGGTCTCCGCGATCGATAGGGTGGGTGACAGCGTCCTCGTCTCGGCGGACGCGGGCGCGACGGTCCTCGCGGCCCTCTCGCCGGAAGCGGCATCGTCCCTGGAGCTGCGACCGGGCGCGGAGGTGATCCTCGTCCTCAAGTCCACCAGCATCATCGTGCTGGGTTAAAGGCCCCCTTGACACCCAACCCCTCATACCGGCGAATGCCGGTATCCAGAGGGGGGCGGGGCGGGAGTCCGTAGGGGCGATTCGTGAATTGCCCGCCTACGTGTGAATAGCTTGAGTCCCTCGCTGACACTTCTAATACCCCGGTGCGCCTCCCGGCGACGCCCTCCATCGCTACCGTCATTCCCGCGACTGCTACCGTCATCCCGCGAAGGCGGGAATCCAGAAAGCTCGCCGCAAGTCACGCTCGCGATTGAAATAGCCTGATAGCCAGAAGGCTGCTGCTGGCGTGAACGCTCTCCCGCAGCAGCTAACCCCTACCCCCCGGTGCGCCTCCCTGCGACGCCCTCGATGAAGAAGTACACCGTCAACCCGAAGCCCAACATCAACAGCCCAAGACCGCCCATGATGTAGATGATCCCTGGACGCCCTTCGGCAATGAGCGCGATCAGCACACCCAGCCCAAACAGCGTCGCCCCAACTGACATAAGGGCCCGCGGAGCGTGCTTCAGCATGTCCGGCTGCATTACCCGATTCCTCTCAGGATGTCGTCCAGCCCCCGCGCGATGCAGGTGAAGATCGGCGTGTCGCGCTCCGTGTACGGCCGAGCCTCCGCCTCCCGCAGCTCCATCAGCAGGTCCAGAAACTCGTCGATGTTGGACACGTCGAACGCCACAATATGCTCCTGGTCGTCGATGCCGAAGGAGTAGGTGGTGTTGTTGCGCACCCCCGGGTACTTGTGCCCGATGGTGAAGTGCTGGTTCATCATCTCCTGCCGCCGCTCCAGCGGAAGCTGGTACCAGTCCGCAATCTTCACGAAGGGATAGACGACCAGGTACGGGTGGTCGGCGCTCTGCGGCCGCACCACCTTGGACCGCCCCTCCTGCCCCGCGTGCACGTGGTCGTCCACATACGGCGACGGCCGCGTCAGCGAGAGGTACGAGTACGCCGTCCGCAGGTACTTGCCGAGCCCCGTGCCGTTCACCGCCGCCGCGAATTCCTGCATCCCGTCCAGCGTCCATCCCAGCAGCCACAGCAGGAAGTCGGTGTCCCCGCGCAGCCCGACCAGCGAGTACGTCCGCACCTCGATGCGGTCGGAGAACTCGCCCACCATGGCGGCAAACTCCCGCCGGTGGTCATCCCGCTCGGTCTCGGGCAGGCGGCGCCACGCCGGGTCCACCTGGTAGAAGTTGTACTTCACCACCTGCCGCCGCATCACGGGCTGTGCCTCGGTCATGCCGTCCTCCGGGCAGAATTCAGCCACCATTATAGTCGTACGCGGCAACCAAGCGGCATCTTCCGCTTCGATTGGCCGCGCGATGCTCGAACATTACATAATTTCTGCACATACAACCCCAAACCGCGCCCAGATAGCCCGTCGCTTGACACGTTAGCTACGGAACCCTAGACTAACGGCACTATGGTGACCGTATTAGTCAACAACTGTTGCTGTCGACTGCACACGGGGTAAGCCGAAACACAATTCCGGTGCAGCCCCGCTCGCCGATGAACTGAGCGGGGTTTTGTTTTGGAAGTCAAAAGGAGGGCCCATGACCACGTCTTCTGACAACCGATTTCAACCCAACGTCATCATCCCGGTTCTTCCGGAAGAGATAGACCACTTTGACAACGAGGCCAAGCGGTTCCGCTCCGGCGACCTCGACGCCGCCGAATTCCGCGCCTTCCGCCTCCGCCAGGGCGTCTACGGCCAGCGCCAGCCCGACAACCAGATGATGCGCGTCAAGGTGCCCCTCGGCCGCATGACCCCCGACCAGCTCGAGTCCCTCGGCCGCATCGCCCGCGACTACACGCCGCTCAAGCGCGGCCACATCACCACGCGAGAGAACGTGCAGTACCACTTCCTCAACCTGGACGACGCCGCGGAGGTCATGCGCACCCTCGGCTCGACCGGCCTCGGCAGCCGAGAGGCCTGCGGCAACACCGTCCGCAACGTCACCAGCTGCCCGCTGACCGGCGTCTGCCCGGAGGAGGTCTTTGACCCCAGCCCATACGCCGTCGCATACGTGCGCAACTTCGTGCGCCGCGACTTCACCAACAACATGCCCCGCAAGTGGAAGACTGCCTTCAGCGGCTGCACCCACGACTGGGTCATGACCGCCATCCACGACATCGGCTTCCACGCCGTCATCCGCGAGATCGACGGTGTCGAGCGCAAGGGCTTCCGCATCGTCGTTGGCGGCGGCACCAGCATCCAGCCGCTCATCGCCCAGGAGCTCTACGAGTTCGTGCCTGTCGAGGACTTCCTCAAGGTCTCCGAGGCATGCCTGCGGGTCTTCAACGCCGCGGACGAGCTCCGCAAGAACAAGATGAAGGCCCGCGTGAAGGTGCTCATCAACCGCATCGGCATCGACGCCTTCCGCGAGATGGTCGAGAAGGTCATGGAAGAGGAGCTCGCGGACGTCACCTATGACCTCGACGAGCTCTCCGCCGGTGAGTACGAGGACCCCACGCCGCCGCCTCCCGCCGACTACCCGCCCTTCCCGAATGATGACCCCGCTTTTGAGCGTTGGCTCGGCAGCAACGTCATCGGGCAGAAGCAGGACGGCTATAGCGCGGTCTTCATCAAGCTCCGCCTCGGCAACGTCACTGATGAGCAGTTCTTCCAGCTTGCCGACATCTCCCGCGACTTGGCGGGCAGCATCCGCATGACGCTGCGCCAGGACATGACGCTCCAGTGGGTCCCCAACAACGCCCTGCACGTCCTGTACGAGAAGCTCGTCGCCGTCGGCATGGCCGAGCCCGGCGCCAACGAGTTGAGCGACATCGTCTCCTGCCCCGGCACCGAGAGCTGTGCCCTCGGCATCACCTCCTCACAGGGCCTAGCCGGCAACCTGTGGGACGCCCTCAGCGACTACAAGTCCCACGACGAGCTTGCCCGCAACATCCGCATCAACATCTCCGGTTGCCCGGACGGCTGCGGCCAGCACCACCTCGGCAACATCGGCTTCCACGGCGCCGCCATCAGGGTCGGCAGCGCCCAGGTGCCCGCCTACGAGGTCTACATCGGCGGCAGCCAGATCAAGCCCGTCCGCATCGGCCAGCACCTGCGCGTCAAGGTCCCGTCCAAGCGCATCGAGGAAGCAATCAAGCTCATCGTCGACGACTACGTGGAGCACCGGAACAGCGGTGAAGTCTTCAACGACTACGTCGACCGCATCGGCGCGGCGACCTACGAGGATCTGCTGAAACCCGTCTCCACTGTGCCGGAGCTCGGTCGCGAGACCATCCACTACTACATCGACTGGAACCGCGACGTCCTCTACAAGGTCGAGCGCGGCGAGGGTGAGTGCGCAGCCTAGTCAACCATCCCGCTGAAACACGAAGAGGCCCCGGCGCATAGCCGAGGCCTCTTGCTCTAGACTAAGGGTCTCCGGCGGCCGCGTCCCGGGTGCATTGAGTGCGCCGAGTTGCCTCGAGACGCACAACTCGGTAAGCTAGCCGCAGGCACTACACCGAAGCTGGAACAGATGGGAGCGCGAGATGCAGGACGCCATGCTGCTCCAACGGATCACGGTTCGCCCGGAGGTTTTCGGCGGCAAGCCGATCATCCGGGACATGCGCATCGCTGTTGAACATGTGCTGGGCATGCTCGCCGCCGGGGAGAGCGCGGACACAATCTTGAGTGAGTATCCGGCCTTGGAGGGCGAGGACATCCAGGCGTGCCTGCTGTTCGCGCACCGTTCCATGTCCGGAGAGCAGGTGCATGACCGGATGTCGATCCGGTAGTGCAATGAAGTTCCTGCTGGACGTATGCGCAGCTTCACATGCAATGCATGCCGCGCTGGTGCGTTGGGGCCATGACGTGGCCTCTGCGCTGGAGACCGCCCCACAAGCCGACGATGAGGCGATTCTGGATTGGGCAAGGGCGGAGCAGCGGATTCTTGTTACTGAGGACAAGGATTTTGGGGAACTGGTCTTTGTCCGGCGCTTGCCTCATTCCTGCATCATTCGCATTGTGGACATGCGGGTCCAGGACAAGGTTGCGGCAATGCAGGATTTGATTGAAGGTTACTCGGACTCGCTGCGTGACGGCATGCTGATAGTGGTCACGGAGAACAGGGTTCGCATTCGGTCCTCTGAAGCCGCTGAAACAGGCGGCACGTAGCACACACCCAGCGCCACCCCTACTTCCGAAACCGCCGCGTCAGCTTGTCCCAGAACGACGGCCCGCTCGGCGGCGCATCGTACTCCACCGGCTGGCCTCGCCAGTGCAGCTTGTTCTCCGCCCTGTCCGCCCGCACGAAGAAGAAGGCGTACCCCAGGACCCCGACGACCAGCCCAGCCCACAGGAAGACCGTCGCCAGCGTGCCGTCGAAGATGAGGGCAAACGTCAGGAGGAGAAGCACCGCGGCGATGATGAGGCGTCCCGGCGTAATGACGCCGCCGGCGCCGGAGGGCCCGTCGCCCTTGGCCCGCTGCGCCCGCTTGGGTCGAGACAGTGGAGCTTGCGCCTCGGACTGCTCCAGGATCTCTTCGATCTCTTGCTGGAATCGCTCAGGCATCGCCCACCCCCGGGCTCCGCGTCTTGTGCCCTTGTCCCCGGAGCCCTGCAAATGCGAAGACGCCGGTACGGAAGATAGTAGAAGTGGCTGCTTCCGGGATGTACGCCGTTGCCCGCCACGAGCAACGGTCTCTATACGCGAATCGTAGTCACAATCAAGGGTAAATGTCAAGATTTGGAATAACGCCATATGCGCCAAGCGAAAGGCGTCGGACGCGCCGGAATTCCTGTAACCCCGCCCATCCTGCCCAACGCAACCGGTCTGTTTGTCGGGTACACTGGACGAATTCACAGGCAGCAGCATCAGGACGAAATCATGGCCACCCATCAAGCCTCGTTCACCCGGCGCGTCTATCCGCTGGACCCAAAGGAGGTCTCGGAGGAGGAGCTGGCCGTCGTCTTTGCCATGACCTCGCGTCGGCCGGAGCCCTTTGACGAGATCAAGGACATGGTAACGGCTGAGAAGGCGTCCGACTTCCATGAGCGCTGGGTCCTCGGCTACGGCCACGCCTCCGTCGCCGAGCACGCAATCGTCCACCTCGCCGTGGAGAACGTCTCCCGCCTCGCCTGCGACACCCTGGAGGACAACCGCCTCGCCTCGTACACGGAAAAGTCCTCCCGCTACCAGGTCCTTGAACGCAACGCTTTCTACACGCCGCCCGAGCTCGACGCCGCCCCGGACCTCCGCGCCGCCTACGCCACCGCCTGTGAGCGTCTCTTCGACCTCTACCACGACCTCGTCGAGCGTACGCAGGCCTACCTCGCTGCCGTCCACCCGCAGCGCGATGGCGAGCGCGATGGCGCCTACCGCCTCCGCCTCCGCCGCATCGCGACCGACGTCTGCCGTTTCGTCCTCCCCGCGTCGACCCTGACCAACGTCGGCGTCACCATGAACACCCGCTCCCTTGAGCACGCCGTCCGCAAGCTCCTCTCCTCCGACCTCCAGGAGGAGCGAGAGGTCGGCGAGGAGATGAAGGAGCAGGCCAGGACCATCACCCCCACCCTCGTCCGCTACGCAGACCGCAACGAGTACATCGTGCGCAGCCGCGAGGCTCTGCAGGCGCAGTCGGCCGCGCTCCAGCCGCCGCCGCCCGCACTGCCCGGCCCGCGCTCCGTCGAGGCCCGCCTCGTCGACTACCCCGCGGACGCCGAGACCCGTCTCGTCGCCGCCCTCCTCTACCGCAACGCGCACGAGCCCTACGAAGCCGTCCGCACCCGCGCCGGGAATCTGTCCGTCGAGGACCGCGCCGCGGTGCTCGCCGCCGCCCTCGACAGCCTCGGCCCCCACGACCCCACCGTCCGCGAGCTCGAGCAGATTGAGTACACCTTCGAGTACCTCATGGACTACGGCGCCTACCGCGAGTTCAAGCGCCACCGTATGCAGTCGTACCTCCCCCAGCCGCTCACCGTCGCCGAGGGCTACGTGGAGCCGGATCTCATCCGGCAGAGCGGCCTCTCTGCGTCCTACCGCGAGGCCATGGACGTCTCCGCCAACGCCTACGCCTGCGTCGCCGCCCTGTCGCCCAGGCTCGCCGAGTACGCCGTGACCCACGCCCACCTGCGCCGGTTGTTCACCCGCATGAACCTCCGGGAGTGCTATCACTACTTCAAGCTGCGCACGCAGCCCCAGGCACACTTCACCATCCGCGACGCCGCACAGCAGGCAATGGACGCCGTGGCGCAAGTCCACCCGACACTCCTCCAGTTCATCAACTTGCGGGAGTAGCGTCCCATGCGCCTCCCCCCGCTCCTCGCGGCCCGCTTCGTCTGCCGCCTCAACCGCTTCGCCGCGATGGTCTCCCTCGACGGCCGCGAAGTCACCGTCCACGTCGCCAACTCCGGCCGAATGCGTGAGCTCTTCCAGCCCGGCAACCTCTGCTACCTCACGGAAATGCCCGGCGCCCATCGCAAGACCCGCTACGACCTCTCGCTAGTCGCCATCGACCGCCCCGCCAACACCGCTATCCGCGAGCGCCCGGCGTCCTATGCTGCGAGCAGCGAGCCTCCCCCCAACCGCACCCTCGTCTCCGCCGACGCCCGCCTCCCGAACGCCCTCGTGTGGGAGGCTTGGCGCGACGGCACTCTCCCCCACCTCGACGGCTACCCCAACGCCCGCCGTGAGGTCCGCTACCACGACAGCCGCCTTGACCTCCTCCTCGAATCGCCGGACGGGCTGTGCTACGTCGAGATCAAGTCCGTGACGCTCGTCCAGGACGGCCTCGCCCGCTTCCCGGACGCGCCCACCGACCGCGGCCGTCGCCACGTCACAACCCTCGTCCGCGCCGTCGAGGAGGGCCACCGCGCCGCCGCCGTCTTCGTCGTCCAGCGCGATGATGCCCGCGCCCTCTCGCCCTACGACGCCAACGACCCGCTCTTCGGCGAAGCCCTGCGCGAGGCCGTCGCTGCCGGCGTCGAGGCCTACGCCTTCACCTGCGCCGTCACCCGCGAGTCCATCGCAATCGCCGGTGAAGTGCCCGTGTTGCTGTAACATGGAAGCCATGCTGGAGAACGCAAACACCCACCCGCACGACGCGCCGCACCTCGCGCGGCTGCGAGAGATCGCCCACACCCACCGCATGCTTTTCATCGCCGGTCTCCCCGGCGTGGGCAAGAGCCTGCTGCTCAGAGAGCTCGCCGAATCCGCCCACGCCGATGGCCGCGCCGTCTACCTGCTGCAGTGGGACGTCGCCCGCTGCCCAATTTGTTCGCCCACCCTGCTGGCTCGCTATCCCGAGACCAACGGCATCACCCACGCCGTCCTCCGCAAGGCCGCCGGCCTCTGGGCGCGCGACGCCGTCGCTGCATGGGCAGCCGAGCACGCGGACGACGGCGCCCTCCTCGCCGGCGAGACCCCCCTCGTCGGCCACCGCTTTGTCGAGCTCGCCAGGCCCGCCGCCGACGCCGCCGAGCCCGCGCTCAGCTCCGGCTCGACCCGCTTCCTCGTCCCCGTCCCCACCGTCGAGGTGCGCCGCGCCATCGAGGCCGCCCGCGCCGCCACAACCGAGCGCCCCCGCCACGAGCGTGAACAAAACGACGCCATCCCCGGCGTCCTCCGCATCCTCTGGGCCGAGCTCTTCGTCGCGGCCGCCCAGGTCGCCGCCGAGCGCGGCGACCCGCCGCCCGTCGACATCGGCTACGACCCCGAGACCTACAAAGCCGTGTACAGCCGCGCGTTGAGGGTTCGCCATTGGGAGCCGCTGCGGGTGGAGACTGCCCTGCCGCCACAGGATCGCTCCGTCTACGACGTCCAGGCGCCCGCTCAGGACCTCGCGCCGTCCGAAGCCGAAGCCGAGGCCTACGTCGCCCGCGTCGAGCGCGAGTACCCTGACCTCGCCGTCCTCCAGCGCGAGACCGAGACGTGGTGGCGCGCATGACTCCGCCAACTGGCGAGTTCCTCATGGACGTCTACCAGCGCCTCTTCGACGCCTACGGCCCGCAACACTGGTGGCCCGGCGCCGAAACCCCAATCGAGGTCTGCATCGGCGCCATCCTCACCCAGTCCGCCGCGTGGACCAACGTCGAGTTGGCCCTCGCCCGCCTCCGGGAGGCCGGCGTCCTCTCGCTGCAGGGCATTCACGAAACGCCGCAGGAGCAGCTCGCCCAGCTCGTGCACTCATCCGGCTACTTCAACGTCAAGGCCCGCAAGCTCAAGGCCTTCGCACAGCACGTCTACGACCACCACAACGGCGAACTTGACGTAATGCTTGCTCAGCCGTGGGAGGAGCTCCGGGCAGAGCTCCTCGGCATCTACGGCATCGGCGAGGAGACCGCCGACGACATCGTCCTCTACGCCGCCAACGCCCCCAGCTTTGTCGTCGACGCCTACACCTTCCGCATCTTCACACGCCTCGGCGCGCCCGCCCCGGAACAGCGCTACGAGAGCTACCGCCGCCTCTTCATGGACGCCCTCCTGCCCGACGCCCATCTCTACAACGAGTACCACGCGCTGCTCGACAACCTCGGCAAGGAAGTCTGCCGCAAGCGGGCCCCCCGCTGCGCCGAGTGCCCCCTGCTTGACCTCTGCCCGACGGGCATTGGAGATGTGGGATGATTTGCACTTGCACGCTCGACCAGATCCTTTGAGATTAGGGTGTGCTCAATCGTCCCTCAGTCAGTTTTTGGAAGGCCTGTCGGTCAATTTCATAGACCCATTTCGCGCCTGAACGGGGCATTGTTAACTTGGCAAGCACTGCAACGTCGTTGAACTCACGCATTGCCTGCTCCAATTCACTACGAGGAAGTGCAGGCTTCATCCACCGTGTAGAGTAGCGGATCAACTTGGTTGACTTGTCGGCGTCTAAGACCAAGCCCACTGCGGGGGCGCAGCTAGCATATTCTTTGTAGTTTTCGAAACAGTACAGGAGGAGGTAGTCTCCTTGGGCTATCCCATCTGGCCACACGTTGTGGACAGGATATCTACCGGACCCTACCTTAGTTCTATTGTCTCCCCTTGGATTCCCATGGAACGCAATGAAGCAGAGCAAGCCATCCTCCGTCCCTTGAGTTTGCTATTACTCACTCTCGAATTACTCAACGCATGCCCTAGTCCATCACCCCGCCCACCGCCGCGAAGAAGGACGCCGCCCCAATCTCGAACAGCCAGTGGTTGTTGAACCGGATGTTGTCGAGCTTCCGAGCGTCCACGGCCTCGAACACCAGCCGCAGGTCATCCAGCGGCACAGGCTGCGAGAGCCGCTCGTACTCGAAGGTGAATGACTGCTGCCGGTGGTCGACGTCTTCCACAACGCCTAGGCCGGGCACGCTCTTGGGGTACCGGGCATACCCGCCCGTGCAGTACAGCAGCACGAGGTCCCCCGGCACGATGCCCTTGGGCCACCCGGCATTCACGCCGAAGTGCCCCTCCTCCACCGTCACGTGCCCCGGCTTTGTCGGGTCGCCGAACACAGCCAGGTAGTAGCGAGGTTCTCTCATGGCGAGGGCCGTACCGTCCGCAGCTCTCTAGTCCGTCGTCAGCGCCGTGTCCTCCAGGTTCGCCCACTCGCCCATAGAGCCGTCGTAGTTGCGGACGTTGTCGTAGCCAACCAGCCGCAGCGTCAGCAGTCCGTGCGCCGCACGGATGCCGCCCTGTCAGTAGGTGATCACCTCTTTGTCCGGCGTCACCCCCGCCGCGTCCAGCAGCGCCCGGATCTCCTCCGCCGTCTTCCACGAGCGGTTGGGCTCCGGGTTCATGAAGTTCGTCCACTCCAGGTGGACCGATCCCGGCACGTGCCCGATGCGCTTGTTCCCGCGCGAGTTGTCGCCCGTCCACTCCCCGTCCGATCGCACGTCCAGGAAGATGACGCCGCCATCCCCCACATGCGCCTTCCCGTAGTCCAGCGAGCATAGCACCGAGTCGTCCACGACGGGCGTGAACGTCGCCGCCGCCGGGCTCGCGACCTCCCGGGAAATCGGACGTCCCTCGCGGAACCACCGCTCCCAGCCCCCGTTCAGCACCTTCGCGTTGGTGTGCCCGTAGTAGTTGAGCGCCCACCACATCCGGCACGCCGGCACGCCGCCTGCCGTGTCGTACGACACCACCGTCGTGTCCGGCCCGACGCCCAGGTCTCCCATCAGCTTCGCGAACTGGTCCGGCGGCATGACGTGCAGCGAGTCGTTCGCGTCCTTGATGAACGGGTTCACCCTCAGCCCCACGGCGCCCTTGATGTGCGCCTTCTGGTACAGGTCGAACGTCGCGCAGTCGATGACGCGCACGTTGGGGTCGTCCAGGTGTTCCTCCAGCCAGTCGGGCTCGGCAAGGAGCTCCGGCCTCGTGTAGCCTGCGGTTGATTGAGTCACCAACCACCTCCCGGTGCGGAATGTCGCCAGTATACTCCACACGCCCCCCGCATATGCACTATCATGGAAGCGCGAACGCAATTGCGGCCGGCAGGCCGGGAGGACACATGCTCTTTGACTTTCACACCCACACGTTTCTCAGCGACGGCGTGCTCTCGCCGATAGAGCTCATCCGGCGCGCCGTCAGCAACGGCTACACGTCCATCGCCGTCACCGACCACGCCGGCATCAACGACCAGGAGCGTGTCCTCGACATCCTCGTCAAGGAGTGCGCCGAGGCCACCGAGAACATGGGCATCACCGCCGTCCCCGGTGTCGAGCTCACCCACGTCCCGCCGCACCGCATCGCCGAGGCCGCCCGCCGCGCTAGGGCCAACGGCGCCCGCATCGTCCTCGTCCACGGTGAGACCATCAAGGAACCCGTCGCCAGGGGCACCAACCGCGCCGCCTTGGAGAGCCCCGATGTCGACATCCTCGTCCACCCCGGCATGATCACGGAGGAGGAGGCCGACATCGCGCGCCAGGCCGGCATCTACCTCGAGCTCTCCGCCCGCGCCGGCCACAGCCTCACCAACGGCCACGTCGCCCGCACCGCGATGGAAGTCGGCGCCAACCTCGTCGTCGACTCCGACGGCCACGCCCCCGGCGACCTGCTGACTGAGGAACTTGTTCGCCAAATCGTCATCGGCGCCGGACTCTCGGAGGCGGAGTTCACCCCAATCCTGGAGACCAACCCGATGGCGCTCCTCTCCAAGGCCACCGCCTAGCGCCGGAAGAACAGCCGGGCCCAACGCTCCCGCTGCCGTCATCCCCCGGCTACCGTCATTCCCGCCCCCCCCCATCGCGTCATTCCTGCCTCCCGTGCGTCATTCCTGCGAAGGCAGGAATCCATAGGGGCGTGGTGCGGGCCGCCCCCTTGCCCAGGCATCACCCTCCCCCCGCCCCCTGCCAACCCTGAGTATTGGGCCGGCCAATCCCGCAGGCCCTCACAGCTATCCAAATGCAAGGCAATTTGACTTTTGTACCCCAGGGGGTATACTGACACCAACAGGCTAGGATACTGTGCTAGCCGGAATTGCCGCGCACGGCCACACCGTGACGCGCCGAAGTATCGAGTAGATAGGAGGGTTTCATGCAACAGCCGCGTGTTGATTCCGCTTTTACCCGCTCCCGCGGTTCCTCTGTCCTTTTGGGCCGCCACCCGTCTGAGCGCTTCTCCGACGAGATTGAGGCCGAGGACGCGGCCCCGGAGGAGCGCGCTTCCGCGATGGAACGCCGCTTTCGCCCCCAGCTTCAACCGCCCCGCCCGAACATGGACTGGCCGGACTGGGCTGTCCGCACCCAGCGGGTTCAGGAGCGTCTCGCTTCCACGCTGGAGCAGTTGATATGGGGCAGCATCGGCGCCCTCGCCGGCACGGCAATAGCCGCCGTTCCCCCCGTCGTGGGTGTCGTGCAGGGCAGCTATCCCTATGTGTTCTTCCAGCCGTTGGGGGCCGCGGTGGGCGCCGTCGCCGCCATCGTCGCGCTGGCGATTGCGCGCAGCAGCCGGAAGGTCGAGCGAGAGCGGCTGGCGCCTCCGTCGCCGTGGACGACGCACCCGGACCGCTAAGACGAGACACGCGTAGGCACGGAAAAGTGGCCGGGAGGGGCCGTCACCGGGGGATGTCGTCAACCATCTCCCGGTGGTATCCGTTGGTGCGTACGCACTGGTGGCCCTCCGGCCCCATCGGCGTCCCGCACAGCGGACACCGGGGCCGCCCGGCTGCGCACACCTCCAGCGCACGCTCCGACAGCAGTTTTAGCTGGTCGATGTCAACCAGCGTCCCCACCGTCGCTTCGGCGGTATCGGCGTCCTCCTGGTCCTTGGCCAGCAGGTTCAGGATGGGGCCGCGGACATCCTCGCTGATCATCAGCCGTCCCACCTGGAACTCGTGGTATGCGTCGCCGGAGCGCGATGGAACGCTGGCGGGCCCGCCGCCCGATGCCATGTCCATCGTCGACAGCAGCCGCTGGATGGCTATCGCAAGCTGGAAGAGCTGCTCCTTCTCCAGCCAAAGGCAGGCGCCCCCGTGTTCGGCCTCCACCAGCAGCCGGAACCGGCGGCTGCCCGGCTCGCCGACGGCGTCCGCCGTCAGTGTGATAGCGCGTCCAAGGTCGTTTTTCGTCCCAGGCAATCGGACCCTCCCCGTATGTAGCTGCCGATGCATCATAGCATAGCGGCGTCCGTACTGCGCCGCCCGCCGTCACCCGCGCCCGCCGCCGCGATGCCCACAGCGCAAGTTCGCAAAAGACCGTTGAATCCCGCGCGGTTCCCCAAATCGACTACGGCGTGCGAGCGGCGGCACGACTTCGCCGAGCCTGAATCACAGCGTTACGAATTTCGTGATTCAAGTGCGATTGTGAAGCTCTGCACATACGAAATCGTGTTGACACGCACTCCGCGCAATGCTACTTTGACTGTTGGGTTTTGGAAGGGCGAGTTCTACTTTGACGCTCGCCGTGAGGTAGTGTTGCGGCGGCAAACGACGCTCCGGAATCGACGGCCCCTTACTCCACCTGCGTGAGTAGCGGGCCGCAGTCGGCGCGATAGCCGGGAACGCAGCAATGCATGGGAGGTCCAATTGAAGCGGGACGATTTCATCATCCGGTTCGCGGGAGAGGGCGGTCAGGGCATGGTCACCTCCGCCGACGGACTGGCTCAAGCGGCGTCTATGGCAGGTTTCCACGTCCAGACCTTTTCCACCTTCCCGTCCCAGATCCTCGGCGGTCCCACGTGGACGCAGACACGCATCTCGACGAGGCCCGTGCGCAGTTCGGGCGACCAGATCGACGTCCTTGTTTGTTTCAACCGCGAGGCCTACGACACCCACAAGGAAGAGGTGGCGGGGGACGGGGTCATCATCTACAACCTCGGTGACTTCCAGCTCGACGGCGACGGCAAGAGCTTCGGCATCCCCTTCGAGGAGCTGGCCAAGTCCACCGGCAACGCCCGCGCCGAGAACATGGTCGTCATCGGCGCCTTCGCCCACCTCGTCAACATGCCCCAGGAGTTCCTCGACGAGTTCGTCACCAAGCGTTTCACCCGTGGCCGCGCCGGTGACGAGGAGATCATTCGCTCCAACATTGAGGCGATGCTCCTCGGCCGAAGCCACGCGGCCGCCAGCGGCTTCACCCTCGCCGAGATGGCCCCGCCCGTGAAGCCCGAGTACCCCCAGATCCTCATCAAGGGCAATGAGGCCGTCTCGGCCGGCGCCCTTGCGGCGGGCATCAACTTCTACGTCGGCTACCCCATCTCCCCCGCCACGCCAATCCTCATCTTCATGGAGCGCAACCTCGCCGGTGAGGGCAACTTCGCCTACCAGGCCAGCTCCGAGATCGAGGCCATCAACGCCGTCATCGGCGCCGGCTACTCCGGCAAGAAGGCGATGACCGCCACCAGCGGCCCCGGCCTCTCCCTCATGAGCGAGGCCGTAGGCATGTCCTGGATGACCGAGATCCCCTACGTCCTCGTCAACGTGCAGCGCGGCGGCCCCGCCACCGGCCTGCCCACCAAGACCGAGCAGTCGGACTTCCAGGTGGCCCTCCACCCGGCCCACGGCGACTCCGCAATGCCCGTCATCGCCCCCGGCACCGTCGAGGAGTGCTTCTACGCCACCGTCGCTGCCTTCAACTGGGCCGAGCGCTACCAGGGCCCCGTCATCATGCTCAGCGAGCAAATGCTGGCAGAGCGAGCCCAGAACATCCCGCGGCCTGACGTCTCCAAGGTCCATGTGGAGAATCGAGAGGTCTACACTGGCGACAACGGTTACCTCCGCTACGAAGCCCGTGAGATCTCCCCCATGCCCATCCCCGGTGGCCCCGGCCCCTACATCGCAAACGCCAGCGAGCACGACCCCTTCGGCGACACCACCCACCTCCCCGAGCGCCATGTCCACATGATGGAACGCCGCTTCTCCAAGCTGAAGCTGCTCGAGGACGGCTACTACGAGTCCCGGAACACGGACAGCCCCGTCGCAGTCATGCCTTGGGGCGGCTCCAAGGGCCCCACGGAAGAGGCCTATGAGGTCCTGCAGGGCTACGGCCTGAACGTCGCCTGGTACTACACCATGTACCTCCACCCGCTGCCGGCCAAGCTCCTGGAGGAGCTCCTGCAGAAGGACCTTGTGATAGTCCCGGAGCTGAACTTCCAGGGACAGTTCTCCAGCTACCTCCGGTCCCTGGGAGTCAAGGCGGAGTCCATCACCCAGTACACCGGACTGCCCTTCAACGTGAGCAACCTGGCCAGCAAGCTCGAGGAGCGCCTGGGCGCTGGTGCGAGAGGAATGGTGAACGTATGAGCAAGAAGAACCCCGAGTACGATTTCAAGTGGTGCCCCGGCTGCGGCGACTTCGGCGTCCGCCGGGCCCTTGAAATGGCCATGCAGCAGTGGAACGTCAAGACGGAGATGCCCATCGAGCAGAACGTCGTCGTCGCCGGCATCGGCTGCTCCGGCAACCTCGTCCACCTGCTTGAGGGCCAGCAGCCCTACGGCTTCCACGGCATCCACGGCCGTTCCCTGCCCCTCGCCATGGGCGTCAAGATGGGCAACCCGGACCTCAACGTCGTCGTCGTCGCCGGTGACGGCGACTTCCTGAGCATCGGCGGCGAGCACATCGGCCCTCAGGCCGCTCGCAACCTGAACGTCTGCGTCGTCGTCATGGACAACGGCGTCTACGGCCTCACCAAGGGCCAGAGCTCCCCCACCACGGTCGAGGGCACCATCACCTCCTCCACGCCCTACGGCAAGATGGAGGCCCAGATAAGCCCGCTGCACCTGTACATGACCCTCGGCGTCTCCTTCGTCGCCTCCAGCTTCTCCGCCAAGGTCCGTGACATGGCCAGCCTCATCCTCCAGGGCATGGAGCACCCCGGCTTCGCCATCGTCCACGTCCAGTCCCCGTGCACGACCTACAACAACACCTACGACGTCCTCAAGGGCGACCCGGCCAAGGGCGTCGCCCCCGTCATCTACGACGTCCCCGACGACCACGACCCGGCCGACCGATCCGCCGCTCTCGCCATGGTCGACGCCCCCGGCCTCCCCTTGGGCCTCATCTACCAGGACCCCAACTCCAAGCCCCTCGAGCGGCGCGTCGCCGACGCCACCGTAAACGCCCGCGCCCGCCGCGCAGAAGACGTATTCGACGCCCTGATGATCTAAGCCCCCATATCAAACGCAAAAGGAGAGGGGCGCCGATTTCGGCGCCCCTCCTGCTATTCCGTTCCTGATCACCCTACGCCGACACCCCCTGCGCCGACTCTCCATACCGGCGAAAGCCGGTATCCAGGATGGTGGAAAGGAACCGCCCCCTACGCGACAACCCGCCAACCGCTACCGTCATTCCTGCTCCCCCTCCCATCGTCATTCCTGCGAAGGCAGGAATCCAGAGGTGCGGGGCAGTGGGGCGCCCTCGCCTTGAGCTCCCTACGCCGACACCCCCTGCGCCGACTCTCCATACCGGCGGAAGCCGGTATCCAGGATGGTGGAAAGGAACCGCCCCCTACGCGACAACCCGCCAACCGCTACCGTCATTCCTGCTCCCC